>NZ_JBFUIU010000006.1:0-44450 GCF_056401695.1 Variovorax sp. P4_D9 | reverse complement strand
GGCGGCTATTCGCGACCGCCCGCCGCGGCGCCCCGCGCGCCGGCGGCGGCTCCGCGCCAGGCACCAGCCAAGTCGTCGTCGGGCTTCGACGACATGGACGACGACATTCCGTTCTAGCGCATAGCTCTTTGGTGTTGTAAATAAAGGCCGCGAACCGCCCATGGCGCCGGACTTTTCCAAGGGGGCGAGGGCGATCCTGACGGTGGTGCCTGTTGAGTTGTTTGGCGCGTCAACCGACGGCTGCGCGGCACCATGCCCCCGAAACGATCTGGTCCAGGTCATGCCGACAGGGCCAGTGCGGGGACATTCCACACGCCAGGCGAGGGAATTGAATACTGGAGCGGCCGATAGACCGACTTTCAATCTTCGGGGCAGAGACGGCAGTGCGAGAAGTACGCTCGGCGGCCTATCAATTGAAGCTGGTACGCCTCCCGGCCTGCCATGACCACGCGGGCTTCGACGTCGCGCGCAGAGAGGTTCAGGAAGTCTTGATGCGCGAGGGCAACTGATCCGAATCGACGAAGTCCATGCTGCAACTGAATCAGGAAATTGATCGCCGGACGCATTCGATGAATGGCTCGAGCAGCGGATTATTCATGTCACTGCGCCAGCAGACTGCGACGTCGAAGGCATCGCTTGCATCGAGAAAGGGCTTGAACTTGATTCCGGGAGGCCCTCCTAGTGCTGCGCAGGCAGGGACTATGGCCAGGCCTTCCCCTGCCAATACCAGGGCGAGGGCCGAATGAACGGTTGCCACTCTGTGCGCGACCTTCATCGTGACATGGTGACGGCGCAGAAAGCTCGCTACGACGGACGAATCTGCGCCTTCAGCGTATGTTGGCAGGCCGATCAACCGGCAGCCCTGCAGTGCCAATGGGTCGATAGCTCGTACGCGAGCGAACGGAGACGTCGCAGGGACAGCTACTCTCAATGCTTGTCGTCCAACGATGGCCGCTGAAATGCCTTCTCTGCGAATTGGAGGCATGCATATTCCAACGGTCACTTTTCGCTCCTCGATCTGCTGCTCATAGGTCAGCGCGCTCATCTCAAGGAATTGAAGATCCACATCCGGAATGGTTCGCCGCAAACTGGGTATCAACTTCGGAAGAACGGCATATCCCAACGCAAACATGTAGCCAATGGCCAAGCGTCCTACTCGTCCAGCAGCAACGGAGCGGGCCGCCTCCACGCCTTCATGAGCAAGTGACAAGGACTCTTTTGCACGCGCCAGCAAGGCTGCCCCTGCATCCGTCATTTCCATTCCGCCTGGCACTCGATGAAAAAGCGGAGTTCCTACGAGCGCCTCGAAATTGCGGATCTGCACCGAGAGAGGAGGCTGTGCCATGTGAAGGCGCGCGGCCGCCCTGCCAACGCTACCGGCTTCGGCGACGGCGACAAACAAACGCAGACTCCGCAAATCCATCGGCCCATATTAATGACGTATGGCCGTGTTGCATATCGGTATTGGACCTGCTGAAACGGGCGTGGGAAGCTTCATTCCGGTCAGCAACAAGGAGACAAAGAATGAATCACCCAGCATCCATGTCCGAAGTCGCCAGGAACGATTCCGTCGGCATGACTTCACACGAGTGGCGCCTGCGCTGCGATCTCGCGGCCTGCTTCCAACTCACCGACCTTTACGGCATGTCGGACGTCGCATCTACCCACATCTCGGCGGCGCTTCCCGGCCCCGAGCATCACTTCCTGGTCAACCCGCTTGGCGTGCTCTTCGACGAGATGACTGCGTCGGACCTGTTGAAGGTCGACATGAACGGCCGGCTTGTCGGCGGCGGCGATCCGTCGTTGCTCAATCCCGCGGGCTTCATCATCCACAGCGCCATTCACTTGGCGCAGACCGACATCGTGTGCGTGATGCACTCGCACACCGAAGCCAACAACGCGGTGGCCATGCAGGCCGATGGCTTGCTGCCTCTGAGCCAGAAGGCGACGGTGATGCTCGACTTCCTTGGCTACCACGACTACGAAGGAGCGGCGCTCGACGAAGACGAACGCGAGCGGCTCGTGCGCGACCTGGGCCCGCAAGGCCGCGTGCTCATCCTGCGCAACCACGGTGCGCTGACGGCGGGTCGAAGCGTCGGCGAAGCTTTCTGCTGGATGCTGCGCCTGGAGACTGCTTGCAAATACCAGATCGGCGGGCTGGCCGGGCAGGTGAAGCTGAACACGCTCTCCGAAGCGACGATTGCTCACACGCGCGCACAGGGCCGCAAGATGCTTGGAGGAGGGGGGTTTCTGGAGGTCGGGCACTTCGAATGGCCCGGGCTGCTGCGCAAGCTCGAGCGGGAGCGCGGCGTCTCCTATCGCACCTGATCCGCCTGGCCCGCCGGCTTGCGTTCGAGGGCTTCCAGGCGCGCCAGCGTGGCCGGCGCACGCAGCGATTCCTCGTAGGCGGCGCGGCCGGCCGCCTCCGTCCACGTGCCGGCGGCGATCTGGTCGATGTGGGCCTTCATTGAGCGCATGGCCGGGCGTTCGCATTCGAGCATCGCCTTCACGTAGTCCGCGACCTTGGCCTGCAATGCATCGGGTCCGACCAGGTCGGTCAGGTAGCCGATTCGAAGCAGCTCTTCGGCATCGAGCGATTGCGCCGTGAGGAAGATCTTCTTCGTGGCTGCGGGCCCGATCCTGGTGACAAAGCGGCGCAAGCCGCCGGGGTAGTAGTGAAGGCCGAACTTCGCAGCGGGCATGAACAGCCGGCTGCCGCGCACGCCGATGCGGAAGTCGCAGCACATGGCCAGGTCGGTGCCGCCGCCATAGGCGCTGCCGTTCATTGCGCAGATCGTCGGGATCGGCACGCGCTCCACGCGATCGAGCATGGTCTCGAAGCTGGTGTCGAGGCGCGACTTGATCTGGCCGAGCGTATAGCCCGAACAGAAGGTCTTGTGCTGCGACCCGGTGATGATCAGCACCGACACCTCGCGACGCAGCGCGATCGCATCGAGATGCGCGATCAGGATCGACGGATCGTCCGGGTCGATGCGGTTGTGTTCCCGCGGCCTGCGCAAAGTGATGGTGGCCACGGCACCTTCGATCTGCAGCGCGGGCGGTTGCGATGTCGTCATGCGTGCGCCGCCGCTGCCGATTGCGCCGCGGCGCCATCCGCCAGCAGTGTGTCGATTTCGCCCTGGTTGCAACCGAACTCGCGCAGCACCTCGCATGTGTGTTGGCCGAGCAGGGGCGGGGCCCTGCGGATCGAGCCCCCTTCCATCGCTTCGAGCTTGATGGGCGAGCCAACCTGGCGGACCGTGCCCAATTCGGGGTGTTCGACTTCTTCCACGAAGCGGCTGTGCTGCACCTGCGCGTCGTTGAAAACATCCGCAAGGTTGTTGATCGGGCCGGCGGGAATCTCGGCCTCGATGAACAGGCGCGTCCACGCTTCGCGCGTATTGCTCTTCAACTTGCCTTCGATGAGTTGCTTGAGTTCCTGCCGGCGCTCGACGCGCTCTGCGTTCGTTGCAAATCGCGGGTCGTTCACCAGATGGCCGAGTCCGAGCAGCGCGCAGAGTTTGTGCCACATGTCCGTCGTGGCGGGCGCGATGTTCAAGGGGCCGTCCGCGGCTTCGAACACGCCATAGGGCGAGATCACGGGGTGAACGTTGCCCGCCAGTTTGGGCACTTCTCCCAGGCTCAGGTAGCGTTGTCCCTGCACGCTGAGCAGCCCGACCAGGCCACCCAGCAGCGAGGTCTCGACGCGCTGGCCTTCGCCCGTGCGCTGCCGCTCGTTCAGCGCCGCGAGCACGCCAATCGCGCACCACATGCCCGCTGTCTGATCGCCGATCGCCACGCCCACGCGCATCGGCCCGGACTCCTCGGAACCGGTCACGCTCATGAGGCCCGAATAGCCTTGCGCGATCTGGTCGAAGCCTGGCCGTTGCCCGGCCGGCCCGGTTCGCCCGAATCCAGTGATGCTCGCGTAGACGAGCCCGCGGTTGCGCTCGCGCAGTGACTCATATGACAGGCCCATCGACTCCATCGCGCCGGGCCGGAAGTTCTCCGCGACCACGTCGCATTGCGAAGCCATCTCGCCAAGAAGGCGGATCGCGCGGGGGTCGCGAAAGTTGAGTGCGACGCCGCGCTTGTTCCGGTTGCCGCTGAGGTAATACGCGCTGGTGCCGCGGTCGAACGGGCCCCAGTTCCGGATCATGTCGCCGCCGATGGGCTCGACCTTGATGACGTCCGCGCCGAGGTCCGCCAGGACCATCGTGCAGAAGGGGCCGGCCAGTGCGCGCGTCAGGTCGAGTACCCGAACCCCGGCCAGTGGAAGCTTTGAATGTGTCATGGCTGTCTCCAAAAAATACTTGTGCATCAATGCTTCGGACTATATATTGCATACAACGGTTATGCAATTTAAGACCAACCACAGGAGACATCGATGAAGAAACCAAACATCCTTTTGATCATGGCGGACCAGCTTTCTGCGCCGGTTTTGCCGTTCCACGGCAACGTGGCAGTCAAGACGCCGCACCTGCAGGCGCTGGCCGAACAATCGGTCGTGTTCGACAACGCGTACTGCAACTTCCCGTTGTGCGCGCCGGCGCGTTTCTCGTTGTTGGCTGGCCAGTTCGCGACCGAGATCGGCGCCTTCGACAACGCGTGCGAGTTCGAGGCGTCGACTCCCACGCTGCCCTACTACCTGGGGCGCGAGGGATACAAGACCATCCTCAGCGGCAAGATGCACTTCGTGGGCCCAGACCAGAAGCACGGCTTCCAGGAACGCCTCACCACCGACATCTATCCGGCCGACTTCGGCTGGTCGGCGGACTGGAAGGAGGGCGAGTTCAGCTTCTACTCGCCGGGCCACAACCTCAGCACCGTCGACGAGAGCGGCGAGTGCTTCCGCAGCCTGCAACTCGACTACGACGAAGAGGTCGAGACCAAGTCGATCCAGCGCCTATACGACCTGGCCCGTGACGACGAGCAGCCCTTCTTCATGTGCGTGTCCTACACGCACCCGCACCCTCCCTTCCACATCCTGCCGGAGTACCTGGCGCGCTACGACCGCGCAGAAATCAACCTGCCCAACGTGCGCGACATTCCCATGGAAGAGCGTGACATGCTGAGCCAATGGATCCAGTACTCGCACGGCCTGGACAAGCAGACGGCCACCGACGAGCAGATCCTGCGCGCGCGGCACGCCTACTACGCGATGGTCAGCTACATCGACGACAAGGTGGGCAACCTGCTGAAGACGCTCGAGCGCACGGGCTTCGACAAGAACACCATCGTCGTCTTCACCTCGGACCACGGCGACATGCTGGGCGAGCGCGGCATGTGGTTCAAGCGCGTGTTCTTCGACTGGTCGGCCAAGGTGCCGCTGATGATCAAGTCGCCTGGTGCCATCACGCCGCGCCGGGTTTCGGAGCCCGCGTCGCACGTCGACCTGCTGCCGACGCTGATGGCTTTTGCGACTGGCAAGGAATCGTCGGAATGGGTGGAGCCGATCGACGGCCGGTCGCTCAAGCCCGTGATCGAAGGTGCGGGCGAACACAGCGACGCTACCGCTTTCGTGGAATACACGGCAGAGGGCGTGACCGGCCCGTGCTGCATGCTGCGCAAGGGGCAATACAAATACGTCTACACGCACGGCTACCCCGACCAGCTCTATGACCTCGAAGCCGATCCCGACGAACTTCGTAACGTGGCGGCAAAGTTCCCCGACGTCCTGGCTGCGCTGAAGGCCGAGGTGCAGTCGCGCTGGGATGCGGACGACATCAAGTCGCGCGTGCTGCACAGTCAGGCACGCCGCAAGTTCATCAAGGACCTGCCAGATGCGATCCAGCCGGTATGGGACTACCAGGCCAGCGTCGACGACACCAAGCGCTACGTGCGGCGCGGTAGCGCGCGGATCATCAAGGTAAAGAAGCGCTGGCCCGTGGTCGCCGACATCAAGAGCTGAGCGCTCGCCACATCGGAGACACACATCATGGAACACACCATCGAACGCGAAGTCGATCCCGTGCGGCTCGCGCGCGCACTCAGCGGCGTCAATCTCATCAACGGCAAGCTCGTGCCGGCGCACTCCGGAAAGACACTTCCCGTGGTCAACCCGGCCACCGGCCGCACGATCGGCTCAGCGCCGGCCAGCGATTCGAGCGATGTCGCCAGCGCCGTCGAGGCCGCCCACGCCGCACAGCCGGCGTGGGCCGCAATGGCCGCGCGCAAACGCGGCACCCTCGTTGCGGAGTGCGCACGCCTGCTAAGTGCACACGTCGAGGAACTCGGTCGTCTCGTTGCGCTGGAGACCGGCAAGGCGCTCAGGACGGAGAGTCGGGTGGAAGCCTCCGTCGTGGCCGACTCGCTGCAGTTCTACGGTGGACTCGGCTCGGAACTGAAGGGCGAATCCGTGCCTTTCAGCCCCGACATGCTCACAGTGACAACACGCGAGCCCGTGGGCATCGTCGGCGTGATCATCCCGTGGAACGCGCCCATGATGCTGATGGCGCTGAAGATCGCACCGGCGCTGGTCGCGGGCAACAGCGTGGTCGTGAAGTCCGCCGAGGAAGCGCCGCTGGCCGTGCTGCGCGTGTGCCAGATCCTCAACCAGCTGCTGCCGCCGGGCGTGCTCAACATCGTTTCGGGCTTCGGGCCCGATTGCGGCGCGCCGCTCGTCGTGCACCCCAAGGTGCGCAAGGTCACTTTCACGGGCTCCGTCGAGACCGGAAAGATCGTCGCCAAGGCCGCGGGTGAAAAACTCATTCCCGTGACGCTGGAGCTAGGTGGCAAGAGCCCGATGATCGTCATGGGTGACGCCGACATCGACAAGGCGGTGGCAGGCGCCGTGGCCGGCATGCGTTTCACGCGACAGGGCCAGAGCTGCACGGCCGCCAGCCGCATCTTCGTGCACGAAAGCGTGCACGACGCCTTTGTCGAAAAGGTCAAGGCGAAGGTGGACGCGATGAAGATGGGCGACCCCCTGGACGAAGCGACCGACATCGGCACCATCATTTCCAAGGACCAGCACGACAAGGTCAGGTCGTACATCGAAGTGGGCCGCGGCACGCCGGGCGCGACATGTCACGAATGCTCTGCGCTGCCCTCCGGTGCCGGGCTGGAGAACGGCCTCTTCGTGCGGCCCGTGATCTTCACCGGCCTGGACAACGACAGCCGCCTGGCACGCGAAGAGATCTTCGGACCGGTCACATGCGTCATCAAGTTCTCGGACTACGAGGACGCGCTGGCACAGGCCAACGACAGCGACTACGGCCTTGCCGCAACGATCTGGACCCGCGACCTCAAGACGGCGCTGGACGCCAGCCGCAGGCTTGAGGCGGGCTTCGTGCAAATCAACCAGAACATCGTCGTGCAGCCAGGCCTGTCCTATGGCGGCGTGAAGCAGTCGGGCCTGGGCCGCGAAGCATCGCTCGAAGCCATGCTGGACCACTTCACGCACAAGAAGACCGTGATCTTCAGCCTTGCCTGAAGCGCCACCCCACAAACTGAAAGGAGACACACCATGTCAGTGATCGGATTCATCGGACTGGGCAATATGGGCATGCCCATGGCCGTCAACTTGCGCGGCGCGGGCCACGAGGTCAAATGCTTCGACACGAGCCATGCGGTGCTGCGCCAGGCGGCGGAGAACGGCATGAAGCCGCAGCAGAGTGTGGCCGCGACCATCGAAGGTGCGGACTTCATCGTATCGATGCTGCCGAGCGGCAAGCACGTGCTCGAGGTGATGGCGAACGAAGGCATCGCCTATCCGCGCGACTGCGTGGCGATCGACTGCTCGACCATCGACATCGCCTCGTGCGCTGGCTTTCACAAGGTGCTGGCGGAGCGCGGCGTGCTCTCGCTCGACGCCCCGGTTTCGGGCGGTGTGGGCGGTGCCGCCGCCGGTACGTTGACCTTCATGGTCGGCGGCTCGGACGACGCCTTCGCCAGGAGCCTGCCTGTGCTGCGCGCAATGGGAAAGAACATCATCCATGCGGGCAAGGCGGGAGCCGGGCAGGCCGCGAAGATCTGCAACAACATGATCACGGGCATCTCGATGGTCGCGGTGTCGGAGGCGCTGAACCTGGCGTGCAACCTCGGTCTCGACATGCAGAAGTTCTTCGACATCGCATCGACCTCGTCGGGCCAGTGCTGGGCGCTGACGAGCTATTCACCAGAGCCCGGACTCGTGCCCACCTCGCCGTCCAGCCGCGGCTACGAAGGCGGCTTTGCCTCCGAGCTGATGCTGAAGGACCTGCGGCTGGCCGAGCAGGCCGCGATGGCCTCCAACTCGCCGGCGCTGCTCGGTGCGGCTGCGGCCTCGCTCTATGCGATCCATTGCCATGGCGGCCAAGGGCGGCTCGACTTCTCTTCCGTCATCCAGATGATGAGGAAACGCTAGCCGACCCTTCTGCTGCGGGACATTCAAAAATGTTGGAGACAAAAAATGAAGAGCGTATTGACTGCGGTGTTCAGGTTTCTGGTGCTCCTCGGAGCGCTGCATGGCTCGGCTACATTTGCGGGCCCGACGGTCGGCAAGATCATCGTGGGTTACCCGCCGGGCCAGTCCGTCGACAGCGTCGGCCGACTGCTCGCCGAGCGCCTCGGCAAGATGACGAATCGCACATGGATCGTCGAGAACATGCCGGGCCAATCGGGCAGCATCGCGCTGGCGGCGGTGACCAAGCTGCCGGCCGACGGCAGCGTGCTCACGCTGTCGGCCTCGGCGGCGTTGGCGGGCAACCCGTTTCTGTTCACGAACGTGCGCTATGACCCGATCAAGGACTTCGAACCCATCGGCCTGATCTACGACGCGCCGCTGCTCTTGCTGGTCAACAGCGCGTTGCCCGTCCAGTCGCTGCCCGAATTGCTGGCCTACCTGCGCGCCAACCCTGGCAAGCTCAGCTTTTCGTCGCCCGGCAACGGCTCGGTCTCGCACCTGGCCATGGCAGAGTTGCTGCGGCGCAGCGGCACGAAGATGGAACACATCCCCTATCAGGGCGCATCGAAGTCGCTGTCGGACCTGGCCGGCGGCCAGGTGCAGGTGTCGTTCGAGGCGATCGCGCCTGCGTTGCCTCTCATCACGGCCGGGAAGATCCGCGCCATCGCGATCAGTTCGAAGGAGCGCTCCACGCTGCTGCCCGATGTGCCAACCGTCTCGGAAGGCGGAATCGACGGATTCGACCTCGTCCCATGGGTTGGTCTTCTCGCGCCTGCCGGCACACCGAAGGAAGAGATCGAAAAGCTCAGCGCCGACCTCGCGAAGATCGTCCGTTCCGAGGATGTCTCGAAGCAGATCGTCATGCTCGGCGGCCGACCGCGCACGTCTTCAGCGAACGAGTTCAAGAGCTTCCTGCGAACGGAAGTGGAGCGCTGGTCGGGTGTGATCAAGCGCTCTGGCGCGAAGCTGGAGTAACGCGCGATGCTGATCGGCACTTCGGAACGCGCGCGGATGTCGCGGCACGCGCGCTCCCTTCCCGACGGGTTTTCATTCCATCGCAGCGAATGGATGGACGGCGGAAAAGATCCGCTGTGCTCCCCGACCGTCTTCCTTGTGGAACAGCCGCCGGACTCGGTATTGGCCTCGCACTTCCACACGCAGAACCAGTTCCAAGTGGTGATGGCCGGCGCGGGCAAGCTCGGCGCGCATGAAGTGCGACATGGCTCCGTGCACTACGCTGGCGCGTACACCGGCTACGGCCCCGTCGTGGCAGGCCCGGAAGGCTTGAGCTACTTCACGATTCGCGCGGTGCATGAGACCGGCGCGAACTTCATCGACAGTGCGCGCGAGAAGRTGGTTCGCGGGCCCAAGCGTCACATGCAGGGGCCACCGTTCGATGCCTTGCCGGCCGACGATCTTGCGCGGTTGACAGAGCCCCGCGTGACCCACCTGATCGCGCCTCAGCCCGACCGGCTGGAGGCTTGCGTCTGGTACGTGCCTCCGGGCTCTTGCATCGAGGCGCCGGCGCCCGCGCCTTCCGGCCAGTTCCAGTTCGTGATGTCCGGCAGCCTGCGCCATGCAGACATGTGGCTCACCCATTGGGAGAGCCGGTACGTGTCGGCCAACGAGCCTGCGGGCGTGCTCGAAGCGGGGCCGAAAGGCCTGCACGTGCTGCTGCTTCAGATGCCCGCGAAGGCGCCCGAATATCTGGGGCAGCGCACGGTTTGACGCTGAAGTCGACCACAGACCCGTGCGGTATAACCTCGGACATGAACGAGCCAAGGCCCCAACCTCGTGCCAAACGGGAAACGCCGACCTTGTCGGCAGAGCAGGTCTGCGATCGGATCCGAAGCTCCATCCTGGCCGGTGAGCTCAAGCCGGGTGAAAAACTGACCGAGCAGGATCTGGCGGCGGAATACCTCGTGAGCCGCACGCCCGTGAGGGAAGCCATTCGCCAGCTCGAAGTGGAACGGTTGGTCTCGCGCACGCGCTTCGTCGGCGTGACCGTGGCGCAGCTCAAGCCGTCGGAGATCATCGAGCTGCTCGACATCCGCGAGGTGCTGGAGGGACTCGTGGCGCGGCGCGCAGCGAAGGAGATCAAGCCCGAGCAGCGAACCCGTCTGAAGAAGATCCTCGAGCGCATGGCCAAGGCCGAAGAAGCACACGACGTGTCCAGATACCTGGACGCCGCGCTCGAATTCCGCAGGACGCTGGCCGAATGCTCACGCAGCGAGACGCTCATCCAGTACGTGATGGCGATCGAGAACCGCCTGCGGCTCATGGGCAACCGCACCGCCCTGATACCCGGGCGCATGGCGGCTGCGATCGTTGAGCACAAGAAGCTCATGAAGGCAATCGAGGCCGGCGACCCGGAGGCCGCTGAGCGGCTCAACAGGGAGAGAATTCAGCACATTCGTGCTGACGTTGAGCGGTCGTTTTCGTTCGTAATTCTCTGAGTCGTATCGCTGATTCGCGGTGATTCTTCGCGAAGGAAAGCTTGTAAACATGACAAAAACTCCAATCATTCCTCTCGGATCCGCTCCCCCACTTGCGCCGTACTCTCCAGGTGTTCGGGCGGGCGTCCCTGGTTGATGAGGCGGTCAGGATGTGCAACCAGGCCGGCGCGGTGGGTTTCGGCGAGCGCCCACGCTCTGAGCGTGGACCAGAGCGTGCTGAGGCGTTAGTGCAGCACGAACGCAGGGGGGCATGTAGATGAATCCGGCGAAGTCACTTCGCTCCGAGGTACAGCGGCTGCAGCGGGAGCCGTGCAAGGTGACGATGGAGCGCGACATTTAAAAACGAAGTGTGCTCGGCTATTTCGCGAAGGACCGGCACTAAAGTGCGCTTGGATCGCTAAGCAGGGCGGCATCCGGCCCGCGCGAGTCATGTGCCGGCTACTCGGAGTTTCGCCAGAAGTTTTGCGCGTGGCTGGGACGCGCTCCGAGCGAGCGATCGCAAGAGGACGCCCAGATCACTAGAGCGATTCGGGAGAGCTTCGTAAGCGTCGTCTCAGGACCCCTCTTGACGCGGGATCGGCGAAGGAACTACAGCAAGTCGCTCTCGCCACAGTTGACCTTGTCGACGAACGTGTCATTTGACCAAGCCAGGCCGATGGCCTTGTCCAAGCGCTTGAGCAGGACGCTGAAGCTCTCACCGTCGCGACGCACGAGCATGGCCAGGCAGTTGCTGCCATCGGCGGCTGTGGCGACGCACTCGTGCGGCGGCAGCGCACCGATCGTGATATCGCCGCCGTCCTCGATCAGGGCCTCGATGTAGTTCGTCCGAGCCATTGCCGCTCAGACCTTGACCTCGGCGAGCCGGTCGTTGATCTCGATGGTGTCGAAGGCCAACGGGTCCCAGGTATCGGCCCCGATCCATTCGACCAGGTTGTCGTGCTCGGGATCGCAAGGGTTCGCCATGGTCCGCACGAACTCCGCATAGCCCGGCGCGCCTCCGCAATCCTCCGGCGGCGTTGCACAGGCGCCACCGGCACAGAACGGGAGCACGAACTCCGGAATCGGTGCGATCTTCTTCTCGACCTTGATGCGGTGGTCCCAGTAGTCCCCGAAGTCGTAGACGTAGCTCAATGTCGACCGGTTCAGGGCGGTGGTCAGTCGCGTGCTCTCGCTGGTGATCGAGCCAGGATCGTCGTACATCGGATCTGGCGTGCCATAGCGCTCGCCGTCGCCAGCGATGAACTCGTGCAGATGCGAGTGGCCCCAGCCGAAGGCGGCCTGGATGACAAGGTGGAACTTGGCCAGCGTGATCGTCTCTGGCACCAGAACGCGGCGCCAGACCTTGGGCTTGGTGCCGCGCAATTCGATGTGCAGTTGCAGGATCGCCGATGGTGCCTTGATCCGTTGTACCTTGCTCGCCATGCTCAAGCTGCTTGTCGTTGGTCTGCGGCGTGTCGGCCGATGTTCCACGGCAGCAACTCGTCGATGCGGTTGATCGGTTGGTCCGCGATGCGCACAAGCACATCGCGCAGGTAAGCCTCGGGATCGATCCCGTTCAACTTGGCCGTCTCCACGAGGCTGTAGATGGCCGCAGCGCGCTCGCCCCCCGGCGTCCGAGCCCATGAACATGAAGTTTTTGCGGCCCAGGCTGATGTCGCGCAGCGCGCGTTCGGCGGCGTTGTTGTCGATCTCGATGCGCCCGTCGTCGCGATAGCGCGTCAACGACCCCAGCCGCGTGAGTGTGTAGCCGATGGCGCGGGCGAGCTCCGACTTGGCAGACACCTGTGCGAGCATCCCTCTCAACCAGGCGAACGGTTCCTCGAGCAGCGGCCCGGCTCGCGCCTGGCGCTCCCGACATCGCTCATCCGGCGGGCGACCCCGGATGTCGGCTTCGATCGCATACAGCGCACCGATGCGTCTGAGCGCTTGTTCTGCCATCGAGCCCGGCGCATGGCCCTGGCTCTCATGCAGATCCCAGAACGGTCTGCGTGCATGGGCCCAACATGAAGCCTCGATGATGTCGCCGCCGGCGTAGAGCTTGGCGAAGCCCGCGTACGCGTCAGCCTGCAGAACGCCCTTGAAGCTCTTCAGGTGCGCCTGGGGATGCTCGCCCTTGCGGTCGGGCGAGTAACGCAACCATGCCGCAGGCGCGTCGGTGCACGCCGACGCGCGATCGTCACGCACATAGACCCAGAGCCTTCCGGTCTTGGTCCGGCCACGCCCGGGCGAGAGCACCGCCACCGGCGTGTCGTCGGCGTGGAGCTTGGAGCCCGCCAACACATAGCGCCCGAGCGCTGCGACCAGTGGGTCCAGCAGCTTCTCGCTCTGGCCGACCCAGCCAGCCATCGTCGAGCGCTCGATCGAGACTCCCTCGCGGGCGTAGATGCGGCTCTGGCGGTAGAGCGGTTGGTGGTCGCAATACTTGGCGACCAGCACGTGGGCCAGCAGCCCAGGGCCAGCCACGCCGCGCGCAATGGGCCGGCTCGGTGCTGCTGCCTGGAAGATGGATTCGCACGCCATGCGGGCGAGCTTCGGACGCACGTGGCGGATTACCTTGAAGCGCGAGGGCACGTACTCCAGTTGTTCCGAGACGTCCTGACCGATCTGACGCAGCCGGCCGCCGCAGGCGCGGCAACCGCAGGCTTGGCCGGCGGCATCGCGCCGTGGCAAGCTCAGGGACCGGCAGGCCTTCGATCAACGCGATCTGCGGGTCGTCCAACTGCTCGCTGGAGGCGCCGAACCGGGCGCGAACCTGACGCAGTAACTGCACCTTGAGCTTGTCGACGAGCAGCTTGAGCAGGGCCACTTCGGCATCACGCGCCTGCACGAAACGCAGCAGCGAGTCGACGGTGTGGGGCGCGTTGGCGGTGTTCGGCACGCCCTCTACTATGCCATCGGACCTGCCCGTCATTGCCTCCGAGAGGAGGGGTCAGCAGACGAATTCCGGGCCGCGATTCAAGCCGCGAGCGCGGGCTGATCGGTGCGAGTCGGCATGCGCCAGTCGATGCCTTCGAGCAGCATCGACAGCTGTGCTGAGGTGAGCGATACCTTGCCGCCTTGTGCCTGCGGCCAGACAAATCGGCCGCGCTCCAGACGCTTGGCCAGCAGCAGCAACCCTTGGCCATCGAACCACAGCACCTTGAGCATGTCCCCGCGCCGGCCGCAGAAGACGAAGACGTGACCGCAGAAGGGGTTGGCCTCCAGCGCCGTCTGCACCATTGCAGACAGGCCGTTGAATCCCTTCCTCATGTCGGTTTGGCCGGCGACGATCCAGACGCGAGTGCTCGTGGGAAGCCCGATCACGCAAGCGCCTTCAGCGTCTGCAGGACAGGGCGCACGCTGGCTTCGTCGACCGCTCCGCGCAGTCGAACCCGCGCACCGCCGACATCGATCTCGATGGTCCCCGCAGGTTGGCGAGGCGCCGCCACCGTTGGCGAAGGGCATGCCGTGACCGGCGCCGCTTCAATGGTGACGGGCAGCAGCATCGGCGCGGGATCTGACGGCGCCGACGTCAGGGGCCGCTCTTGCGCGCTCAGGTGCATCCGGCGCCATGCGAACAGCAGGTTCGAATTGATGCCGGCCTCCAGCGCGACGGCTGCTACCGACGCACCGGGAACCAGGCTGCGCGCGACCAACTCGCGCTTGAACATCGGGCTGTGCTCGCGCCGACGGCGCTTGCTCGGGGTGTCTTGATCGTTCATTGATGTGCATTAGCAGTTCTTCATGCACACCATCGCAGCGTGCATGGACCACCGATCCTGCACACCAGCCTTCAGCAAAAACAGAGGGTACTGAGAAGACGCTTACAGAGCTTCAAGCTGAGCGACCGTATCTACGGCAGCCAGCGGGTTTTGCACGACCTACGCGTAGCCGGCGAGCGCTGCGGAATGAATCGCGTGGCTCGCCTGATGCAGCTGACCGGACTAAAGGCGCGCTGTACGCGCCGCAGGCTTCCTGGCGGCGGTTCGCAGCGCTTGGAACACTACGTCGCGCCTGGGGATGATCGCCGCAGCGTGCCGATTGGCGATGGCCCGGTGGCACGCCTTGGTGTCATAGGCACCATCGGTGCTCACCGAATGCAGCGGCTTGTCCGCGGGAATCTGCCCCAGCAACTCTGGCAGCATCGGCGCATCGCCAATGGCGTTGTCCGTGATCTCGATGGCACGGATTTCCAGGGTCTGCGCATCAATGCCCAGGTGCACCCTGCGCCACTGCCCGCCGCTCACTGCGCTACTTTGAAGCCCGAGGCCTTCACCACGGGCGTCCAGTAGCTGCGCTCCTCATCCATGGTGCGGCTCAGTTCTGCACTGCCCAGGCCGGTGGCCTCCAGGCCCACATGGTCCAGGCGCTTCTTCACGCTGTCGGTCTTCATCGCGGCGATGAAGGCCGCTTCCAGCTTCTGCACAGCGGCCATTGGCGTGCCGGCCGGCACATAGGCGCCGTAGGCGGTCACGGCCTTGTCGAAGGCTGCGAAGCCGGCCTCCTTGGCCGTCGGCACATCGGGCAGCCAAGCGGTGCGCTGTGTCCCCGTCACGGCCAGGATGCGCAGCTTGCCCGAGCGGTGCAGCTCCAGCTGGCTGGCCACGGCGTCGGTGCTCAGCGGAATGTGGCCGCCCATGATGTCGGTGGCCAGCGGGGCGCCGCCCTTGTAGCTCACGGGCTGCAGGTCCACGCCGATTTCCTGCGCCATCTTCAGCACAGCGAAGTGCAGGGTGCCTCCCAGGTTGGCCATGCCTACGCTGGCCTGGGCCGGGTTGGTCTTGACCCACTGCACATACTCGGGCAGTGTTTTGTAGGGCGTGGCCGGCCCGGTGGACAGGGCGCTGGGCACATTGGCCAGATGGGCGACCGGGACGAAGTCCTTCTGCGGCTCGTAGCTCAGCTGCGCAAAAGTCATGGGAAAGAGCACGAAGGCCGGCGTGTGCGCCAGCAGGATGGTGCGGCCATCCGGCTTGGCGTTCTTGACGGTGCCGATGGCGATCTGCGTTGAGGCACCGGGCTTGTTCTCCACCAGCACGGGGGCCTTGAGCGTGTGCTTCATCTCTTCGGCCACCGAGCGGGCCAGCACGTCCAGTGCGCCGCCGGCCGGGAAGCCCAGCACCAGCCTGTAGGGCATGTGCTCTTCGTCGGCATGGGCGGGCACCAGCGTGCAGGCGGCGGCCAGGGCCACCAGGAGGGAAGAGATGGGGAAGCGCATAGGAAGGGGGGTCCGGAGAGAGAGAGATGGGTGCGGACCGGATCAGTCCGCGATGAGGGGCAGCGACCGGCTGGGTGTGTGCGCGGCCATGAACTGCGTGGCTGCCTGCAGCAGGGGCAGGTCCTGCTTGAAGCGGCCCACCGGCTGCAGGCCGATGGGCAGGCCGTCGCTGGCCGCACCGCTGGGCAGGCTGATGGCCGGGTGGCCCGTCAGGTTGAAGGGCATGGTCCAGGGGAACCAGTGGGGCCGTACCTCGGAGTGCCGCTGGCCGTCGATCTCCAGCGTGCCGAACAGGTCCTGGTCAATCGCCAGTGCAGTGCGCGTCAGCGTGGGCGTGAACAGGAAGTCCGCGTGCTCGAAGAGCTGCTGCACCTGCCTGAACAGGCGTGTGCGCTGGAACATGGCCTGTTGGAAGGCCACGCCGTCCACATGCTCGGCCAACGCCAGCTGTTGCAGCAGCGATGGGCTCAGCCGGTCCGCATGCTGCTCGGCCAACGGGCGAAATCGGCCGTTCCAGCTGGTGTGGTTGACCACGCGCCAGATGCCCTCCACATCGAAGTCCGCGCCATCGAGCGGCAGCAATTGGGCGCCCAGGCTTTCCAGCGTGGCGAGGGCGCGTTCGAACTCGGCGCGCACGTCGGCGGCCAGCGGCCGGCCCGGCAGGCTGGCGTAATACCCCACGCGCCGGCCGCGCAGGGGCTGCGACGACCTCGAAAGTTGGTCCAGGTAGGGCGGCACCTCGGTGCCGACCGACCAGGGGTCGCTGGCATGCGCACCGGCCATGGCCTGCAGCATGAGTGCGGTGTCCGGCACGTCGCGCGTGGTCGGCGTCACGTAGGTGTAGTTGCCGAAGGCATCCTGAACTTGGCTGTGAGGGATCACGCCCAGGCTCTGCTTCAGGCCCACCACCCCGTTGCAGGCGGCCGGGATGCGCGTGGAGCCGCCGCCGTCCGTGGCCAGGGCCAGTGCCGTGACGCCCGCGGCCACCGAGGCCGCGGCACCGCCGCTGGAGCCGCCCGAGGTCCGCGTGGCATCCCAGGCGGTGGCGGTGCTGCCGAACAGTGGTGCATCCGTCAGGCACTTGGCGCCGAACTCGGAGCTGGTGGTCTTGCCGATCACGATGGCTCCGGCCGCCTTCAGCCGCGCGACCGCGACCGCGTCCTGCTGCGGCACATGGTCTTCGTACAGCAGCGAGCCATAGGTGGTGCGCAGGCCCGCGGTGTCGACGATGTCCTTGACCGAGACTGGCAGGCCGTGCAACGGCCCCAGAGGCTTGCCGCGCATCAGCGCCGCTTCGGCCTCGCGGGCCTGCTGCAGGGCTTCTTCATGGCACAGCGTGATGAAGCAGTTCAGCCGCGACTGCACGGCATCCGCGCGGGCCAGCGTGGCTTGCATGAGCTCTATTGGTGAGAGTTCGCGCCGTGCGATCAGGCCGCGCAAGGTCACGACCGACAGGGCATGCAGCGGGGCGTTGCTGGATGACGATGTTTCTAACATGGGCTGATCATCGAGGGCGCCCCCGGGCCCGTCCAATATTCTTTGCCCGGCCAGACATACCGGATTCGTATGAGACACACTGACCTCCGAGGCCTTCGCTATTTCGTCGCCGTAGCGGCAGCGTGGGCCGCGCCGCGCGCAGGCTGCACATGGCTCAGCCACCGCTGTCCACGCAGATCAAGAACCTGGAAACCCTGCTGGGCACGCCCCTGTTCCGACGCGGGCCACGAGGTATGGAGATCACATAGGCTGGTCAGGCGCTCTACGTGCCGCTGGCCGATGTGGGCGCGTCCATGGACATTGCGGTGTGATGGCGCACCGACCTGGGCAGTCCGTTAGTGGATCAGTTCATTCAACTGGCACAGGATTGTCTAGAGCGCGTCAACGCAAACCCGACGATCTGACTAGTATTGGTGCAGCACGCTTTCAATAGGAGCCTGGCGCGAGCGGCGCCATCATGTGTAGCCTCAGCCAACCGGCAGCACTCGCCACCGACAGGGCATAGGCGACGCCGCCCAGGCCGACCAGCGACCGGGCGGCACCAGCGAGCTCAAACTTCCGGCTCGGTCCTGCCGGTCGATCGAGCGCAGCGAACTGGCGCTGGCTGTCCCAATCACGTCAGCGGCGCCGATGGCCTGCATTGCAAGCGCGAACAGTGGCGCGCTCGCGCTCGAGGCCATCGCGAAGGCCGCACTCGTGGCGATGAATGCGGCCAAGCCATCGAGAACGAGCCGGCTGCGTCTCCATAGGTCAGCGAGTCGGCCTAAGCTCAGAAAACACGGAGCCGACGAGCATGTACGACAGCAGGATCCACCAGGCGTGGGGCTTCGATGCGCCGAGATCCTTCCTGAGCTGCGGCAGTACCACGTTGAGTGCGCTGTCGCTGTTGCCGACGAAGCAGAGCATCACGCCAAGCCCCGCGGCCGCCAGCACCGGCCAGTCGCCGCGGTCGGCTTCTGTGTCGGGGTTCGCTCCGACCGGGGCCCATCTCACTTCTTGGCCTGCTGCGAGTCGACCTCGCCGAAGTTGGCCATCATCGCAGTCCATCGAGCGATGTCAGACTTGACGAAGTCCATCGTCTCTGCCGGCGGACTCGGTTGGATCAGCAAGCCGATCTCTTTCATATCAGCCTGGATCTGTGGCGCCTTCAGGACCTCACCCAGTGTCTTTGAAAGCGTGTTCACGATGTCGGGCGGCAGGTTGGCAGGCCCCAGCAGTGCAAACCAGTTCGAGATGCCAAGCTCGGGCATGCCGAGCTCATGCACTGTCGGTACGCCGGGCAGTGACGGCGAGCGCGTCTGGGAAGTCACGGCAATGGCTGTCATCTTTCCCGATTGCACGTTGGGCAGCACAAGCGGTAGCGTAACGGCCGTAATGTTCAGATCTCCGCGCATCAGGTCGATCATCACGTCAGGTTGCCCGCGGTAGCTGACGTGTGTGAGCGCAATGCCCTGCTGCTTTTTGAGCAGTTCGAGTGTGAAGAAGGGAGTGGTCCCAATGCCAGGCGACCCGTAGTTGAAGTGCGTAGCCTCGCCCTTCGCAGACTTGACGAAGTCGCGGAGGTCACGCGAAGGGGTCTTGGGAGGGACAACGAAGGCCTGCGGGATGGTGCCGATCATCCCAATCGCGCTGAAGCCAGTCATCGGGTTCCAGGTCGAGGCCGTCGCGCCGGGTGGCACCATCGTCGTCGGTCCACTTGCGAGCACCAGGGTGTAGCCATCTGCCTTGGCGCGAGAGGCATAGGAATAGCCAATGCTGCCTGCCGCGCCTGTGCGGTTCTCAACCACAAAGGCGGTTTTTAGGCGATCAGACATGCCTTGTGCGATTCGCCTCGCGATGACGTCAACGATGCCGCCTGCGGGAAACGCCGAGATGATTGTCACAGGCCGGACCGGATAGGTGGCGGCGCCTGCTGATTGCAATGGCGCCATCGCAAGGGCCAGGGTCGCGAAGGCCGCGCCTGCGACGAGCGAGCGCCGTAGCGGGAACAGCGCGGGAACCTCAAGGTCGAGGCAGGAAGATGATTTGGTCATGATCGGGCGAAAGGATGGAATGAACGGAGAATGAAATTCGATAGGCGCGCGAGCGGCTGGTCGGTGAATCAGCCGATCGCTGGTCTGCGGTCCAGCAGGCCCTGTGATCGCTCCAGCAGCGCCGCGCAGCGCAGCAGTTCGGCATCCTGACGGAGGCGGCCGACAAGCTGGATGCCGATGGGCAGACCGAAGGCGCCGAAGCCGTTCGGCAGGCTGATAGCTGGATGCCCGGTCAGGTTGAAGGGCATGGTCCAGGGGAACCAGTTGGGGCGGACATCTGGAAACACCTGACCGTCGATCTCGAGGCTGCCGAACAAGTCCTGCTCGATGGGCAGGGCCGTGCGCGTTAAGGTCGGCATCGCGAGGAGGTCGTTGTCATCCAAGAGCGACTGGACGAAGCGGAAGAAGCGCGTCCGCTCGAACATGGCTTTCTGGTAGTCGACGCCGCTCACGGAAGTGACCAAGGCCATCTGCTTCTGGAAGGTTTCGCTCAGCATCTGTGGATGCTCGCGCGCCATGTCGGCATAGCAGGTTCGCCAGACTGTGTGATTGATCACGCGCCACATCGGCTCGATGTCGAACGCATTCCCAGGCATCTCGATCAGATTCGCGCCCAGGGCCTGCAAATGAACGAGCGATGTGCGGAAGGCTTTTTCCACCTCGGCCGACACAATGCGCCCTTCGGGTGCCACGCAGTACAGCACGCGCTTGCCGCGCAAGTCGCCCTGCGGTGCGGAAGCCTTTACGTAATCTGGCACCTCGACGCCGGTGGACCATGGCTCGCCCGCATCCTCGCCGGCCATGGCCTGCAGCATGAGTGCGGTGTCGGCCACCGTGCGGGACATCGGAGTGACGAAGGTCACGTTGCCGTAGACGTCGTCGGCCTGGCTGTGGGGCACCAGTCCACTGCTCTGCTTGAGGCCGACGATGCCGTTGCAGGCGGCTGGGATGCGCGTGGAGCCACCGCCATCGGTTGCGACACCGATGGGCGCGATCGATGCCGCGACCGCGACGGCTGTGCCGCCGCTCGACCCCCCGCTTGAATGTGCGGCGCTCCAGGCGTTGCGCGTGCGACCGAAAAGCGGCGCGTCGGTCAGGCACTTGGCGGCGAATTCGGGGGTCGTGGTCTTACCCACGAGAACTGCACCTTGTCGGCGCAGCCGTGCTACCACCTCCGCATCTCGTGCGGGAACGTGCTGTGCGTGCAGCAGCGAACCATAGGTGGTGCGAATGCCCTGCGTATCGATCACGTCCTTGCAGGTGTAGGGCACGCCGTGCAGCAGGCCCAGCGGTTCGCCTCGCATGAGAGCTTGTTCGGCGTCTTTGGCCTGTGCCAGGGCCTCGTCGGCACAGATCGTGATGAAGCAGTTGAGCTCGGGTTGCAGCCGCTCGGCTCGCTCGAGCACTGCCCTCGTTACCTCGACCGGGGACAGCTCTCCGTGCGCGATATACCTGCGCAGTTCAATCGCTGTCATGAAACACAACTCGTCGCTCATATCCTCGATCTCCTTCGTCTCTGCTGCCACCTGACAGTCGATGCATGAAGGTTGGCATGGAGGGTGCTTGCCGTCCAATATCGAAACACAACAAAGCCATATGAGAGTCGTATGAGCAGGATCGACCTGCGAAGCCTTCGCTACTTCGTCGCCGTGGCCGATGCGCAGAGTGTTGGCAAAGCGGCGCTGCGGCTGCACATGGCGCAGCCGCCGCTGTCGGTGCAGATCCGTGCACTGGAGACCCAACTTGGGGCGCAGCTCTTTCGCCGCTTGTCAGGCGGCATGCAGCTCACTGATGCCGGCCAGGCGTTGCTGGTGCGAGCGCGATCGGCGCTCGCGCTCGCGCAGGACGGCTTTGAGGCGGCGCGTGCCGTGGCCGCAGGCCGGCGCGGCCGTCTCACGGTCGGCTACATGTTCGCGCTGGGCTATTCGCTCTTGCCGAAGCTCGTGCCGCAGCTGCGGGCCGAGATGCCGGACGTCGACCTCCAGTTCGTGGAGATGAGCGCGGCCAACTACGAGGTCATGATCTCTGAACTCAAGGTCACAGTCGCTGTGTGCATGCCGCCAGTTATCCGCGATGGCATCTCGACCTCGACAGTTGCATCTGAGCCCTTGTGCGTGGCAATGGCAGCAGACTCGCCGCTCGCGCAGCTTCACCACATCCCCCTCGCTACTTTGTGTGGCCATAGCCTCATCAGCCTGCCGGGTCCGGTGGAAGGCGTCGACCACTCTCTGGTAGCCAGACTTCTGCGGCGCGAGCACCTCAGTATGACGATCGCGCACCGGGTCGAGACCATTCATGCTGCCTATCCGCTGATCATGGCCGGCGAAGGTGTGGCGATCCTGCCTGCATGCGCGGCCTATGGCAGCCCAGCCGGCCTAGATTTCAGGCCGCTGGCAGATGTCGAGGACCAGTTCGATGTTGCGGTCTGCTGGCGAAGCGACCTCCAAAGTCCCTTGATCGAGTCCTTCGTGGACGCGGTACGCTCTGCCCTCTCGGGGACGCCTCACATCAAGGCAACCCCACTCTGACACTCCGCAAATCGATACCTTTCAGTCGCCAAAAAGTGGGCGGTGTCCATGCCATCTCGGCCCCTACCAGAAGCGCTTCGCCGGGGCCGCACCGAATTCCCCCGGGGGTGGCCACCGGGTCGGCGACGCAAATTTCCCAACCCCGGCCACCGGCGGCGGCAGCCGGCGCGGCGTCGGCATGCGAGCCACACCGGCCGTTCATCGAAGCGCAGCTGCGTCTGCGGCCCAATGCCGTGGCCATCTACCAGGACCTCGTCGACCAATTCGGCTTCGCCGGCGCGTACGGCTCGATCAACCGCTTCGTCGCGCGACTTCGCCAGCGCCAGCCTGAGCAATTCGATCGTCGGGTGTTCCTGCCCGGCGGGGAGATGCAAGTCGACTACGGCGAGGGCGCGCCCACGTCCTGCTCGGCAAGTCGATGCTGGCACAGCGTTTCGACGGACTGCTGCCCGCGAGGAGCATGCAAGAAGCGCTCTACAGCCTTGCGCCTCAGGCGGACGGCAAAGTTATCCACAGGCGGGCCGGTTCCCCCCTGCACCCCCCTTCCAAAAAAGTAAACAAAAAAGCGGAAACCGGGGGAGTATGTTTACAAAGTTGACAGCCGTCGCGCATCCTGCACGCAGTTCTCATTGGAGAGCAACGCTTGTTGACACCGATTTCTTCTGCATAACCGTTCTAGACCCGGTTGAAAGCCCGCCCGCCTCAGACGGGTTGCTCCACCTGGGGCGTGCGGCAATTCTTCGCAATCAGGGCTGCACCCACGAAGCACAGGGATGCGAGCATTGCGAAAGCAGCTCTTGCACCCTGAGTGAATGCGGCGACATCGAAGCCCGAGAGGCCTGAACCGCCATTTCCGAGGATCATGAGCTGCGAGCTGTAGGGCAGATTGGCCAGCGCCACGCTCAACGTGAGCGCCGTTCCCGCCATGATCCCGGTGTTCTGCAGCGTCGAGCGGACGCCGTTCGCGATACCCCGCCGCTGCGGCACCACGCTCTGGAGAAGCGACGCGTTGTTCGGTGTCACGAAGCTCCCGATGCCCAGGCCCAGCATCCACAGGCAGACGGCTAGTTGCCCGGCACCGATGGCCGGTTGCAGCACGGCCGCCAACAGTGCCAGCGCGCCTCCGGCGAGCAGCATGCCTCCGACACAGATGACGTCGGGCGTGACGCGCCGCATCAGGCTGCCGGCCGCCGGAGCGGCCATCAACATCCCCAGCGCGACCGGCGCGATGCGCAGGCCCGCCTCCGACGGTGCCAGGCCCGTGCAGGCCTGGAGATACAGGGCCACGAGCAGCAGGGGCGCGGCTTGCGACATCGACAGCAGCAGGATGCCTGCGTATGCGATGCGACGCCTCGGATCCCTGAACAGCGCCGGGTCGACCAAGGGGCTCGCCACGCGCTGTTGCACGCCGGCGAACACGAGGATGGCGCAAAGACCGGCGAGCATGAAGGCCCACACGGGCGTGCTCGTCCAGCCGCGCGTCCCCACCATCGTGAGCGCATAGGTCACGCCGCCGATCCCGGCGAGCGACAGCACGGCGCCGGCCAGGTCGAAGCGCTCGGCCTTGGCCGCCGCGCTCTTCGGCAGGAGCTGCAACGACCCAGCCAGCACGCAAAGCCCGATCGGGACGTTCAGCATAAAGAGAACGCGCCAGCCCCACCAAGACACGACGAAGCCGCCGGCCAGCGGCCCCACGACCTGCGCCAGGGCGGCCACCATGGCGAGCACGCCGAGCGCGAGTCCCACCTTTTGCCGGCCGAACGCATCGCCGACCAATGCGCTGGAGTTGGCCATGATGCCGGCCGCACCCACGGCCTGGCAGACGCGAAAGACCAGCATCGCGCCGACGCTTGTCGCGACCGCACAGGCCGCACATGCGATCACGAAGAGGACCAATCCCGCGAGGAAGAGTTGCCGCCGCCCCCACAGATCGGCCAGCCTTCCGAAGCTCAGGATGCAGACGGTGCTGACCAGCATGTAGGACAGCAGGATCCAGCTCGCCTGCGATGGCGAAGCGTGCAGGCTGCGCGCAACGGCGGGCAGCGCCACGTTGAGCGCGCTGAGGTTCAGGAAGCACAGCGCCGCACCCAGGCTGGCGACAACGAGCACCGCCCATCCGGCCCTTTCTTCGTCCCCCGTCACCGCTTCACTCTTCGCTCTTGAAGCCCGAAGCCTTGACGAGGGGGCGCCAATACTCGCGGTCTTCGTTCATGATGCGCGTCACTTCGGCGCCGGGCAGCCCGGTCGCATCGAGCCCCACGCGGTCGAGCTGGCCGCGCACTTGCGCGCTGCGCACCGCGGCCAGGAAGGCCGTCTCCAGCTTCGCGACAAGCTCCTTCGGCGTGCCCGCCGGCACGAAGGCGGCATAGGACGCGTTGGCGCGGTCGAAGGCGTCGTAGCCGGCCTCCTTGAGGGTCGGCACATCGGGCAGCCAACTCAGCCGCTTCGTCCCTGCGACGCCCAGGATGCGCAGCTTGCCGGAGCGGTGCAGCTCCAGCTGGCTGGCCAGTGCGTCGGTGCCGATCGGCACGTGGTCGCCGATGATGTCCGTCGCCAGCGGCGCGCCGCCTCGGTAGGTGACGGCCGTGAGCGGCACGCCGATGGCCTTCGACAGTTGCAGCACGCTGAAGTGCAGGCCGCCGCCGAGGTTGGTCATGCCCACGCTGCCTTGCGCGGGGTTCTTCCTGATCCAGGCGACGTATTCGGGAATCGACTTGTACGGCTGGTCCGCGCCGGCGGAGACGACGCTGGGCACGCTGGCCAGGTGCGCGACGGGAATGAAGTCCTTGTCGACGTCGTAGTTCAGCCGCGCATAGGTCATCGGAAACAGCACGAAGGGCGGCGTCGCGCCGATGAGGATGGTGCGGCCGTCGGGCCGCGCGGTCTTCACGACCTCGATGGCAATGCGCGTGGACGCACCGGGGCGGTTGTCCACCAGAACGGGTTCCTTGAGCGAGACGCGCAATTCTTCGGCGATCGAACGCGCCAGGTTGTCGAGCGCGCCGCCCGCCGGAAAACCGATGACGAGGCGGATCGGCGCGTTGTCGGCGTGCGCGGCGGCGCCGGCCAGCGCGATCGACGCGCCGAGCATGAGTGTCTTCAGGAACGAGGTCATGGTGGCTACCTGCGAGTTGAAAGAATTGGAAGAGAAGAAGGCGACGAACTCAGAAGGCCACGACGGGCAGCGGGTTCGCCGGCCGGTGCGCGGCTTCGAATGAAGCGGCGGCCTGCAGCAGCTGCGCGTCTTCGCGGAAGCGGCCGACGAGCTGCATGCCGATGGGCAGGCCGTCGCGGTCCGCGCCGCAGGGCAGGCTGATGGCGGGGTGGCCGGTCAGGTTGAACGGCATGGTCCAGGGGAACCAGTTCGCGCGCACCTCGGCATATTCCCTGCCGTCGATCTCGATGCTGCCGAACAGGTCCTGGTCGATCGGCAGGGCCGTGCGCGAAAGGGTGGGCGTGAAGATGAAGTCGTGCGTCTCCAAGCGCGCCTGGATGTCGCGAAACAACGCAGTCCGCGCGAACATGGCCTGCTGGAACGCAACGCCGTCCACATGCTCGGCCAGCGCCAGTTGCTGCAGCAGCGACGGGCTCATCTGGTCGCCGTGCGCCTCGGCCAAGGGGGCGAAGCGGCCGCGCCAGCTGGTGTGGTTGATCACGCGCCACACGGGCTCGACGTCGAAGCCTTCGCCGGACATCGGCTGCAGCTCGGCACCCATCGACGCCAGGGTTGCGAGAGCGGCCTCGAAGGCGGATGCAACGTCCGCGGCGATCGGCCGCCCTGCGGGCGCAGCGCAGAAAAGGATGCGCTTGCCGCGAAGGTCGCCGCCGGCTTGCAGGGCGTCGAAGTAGCGCTGGGCCGGCACACCCAGCGACCAGGGGTCCGACCCATGTGCGCCGGTCATGGCCTGCAGCATGAGTGCCGTGTCGGCCACGTTGCGCGTGGTGGGCGTCACGTAGGTGTAGTTGCTGAACGCGTCCTGCACCTGGCTGTGGGGCACCACGCCCAGACTCTGCTTCAGGCCGACCACGCCGTTGCACGCGGCGGGAATGCGCGTCGAGCCGCCACCGTCGGTCGCGATGGCAAGCGGCGCGATACCCGCCGCCATCGACGATGCCGCGCCGCCGCTGGAGCCGCCGCTGGTGCGCGACGCGCTCCACGCGTTGCGGGTGCTGCCGAACAGCGGCGCATCGGTCATGCACTTGGCGCCGAATTCGGACGAGGTGGTCTTGCCGATGAGGATGGCGCCGGCCTCGCGCATACGCGCCACGGCCAACGCGTCTTTCGTGGGCACGTGGTCGCGGTGCAGCAGGGAACCGTAGGTGGTCCGCACGTCGGCGGTGTCGACGATGTCCTTCACCGTGAAGGGCAGGCCGTGCAGCAGGCCCGGGGCCTCGCCGCGCATGAGCGCCTGTTCAGCTTCCCTGGCCTGTTGCAGGGCCTGCTCATGGCACAGCGTGATGAAGCAGTTCAGGTGCGGCTGCAGCGCATCCGCGCGGCGCAGCACCTCTTCCACGATTTCCACCGGCGAGAGCTCGCGCTGCGCGACCCGCATGCGCAGGCTCGTTGCAGGCATCTCGCAGATCTCGGACTTGGGAAGGACGGGAAAATTTTTCATGCGCAAATGATTGATGCGCCGCCACATGGCGTCCAATACTGTTTTCTTGAAAAGGCATATGCACAGCGTATGGCTACACCCGACCTCCGAACCCTTCGCTATTTCGTGGCCGTCGCCGAGGAACGCAGCGTCGGCAAGGCAGCGCGACGGCTCAACATGGCACAGCCGCCGCTGTCGGTTCACATCAAGAACCTGGAGGCGGCGGTGGGCACACCGCTGTTTCGCAGGGCGGCGCACGGCATGGAAATCACCGATGCGGGCAATGCGCTGTTCCGGCGCGCGAAAGAGGCATTGCTTCTGGCCAACGAAGGCTTCGACGCGGCGCGCGCCGTCGGCTCGGGCAGCCGGGGCCGGCTCACGGTCGGCACCATGATCGTGCTGTCCTACCTGGTGTTGCCGCGGCTTGAAAACGAGCTGCGGCTTACGTTGCCGGAGGTGGAGATCCAGTATGTGGAGCTGAACGCCGTCAACAACGTCTCGGCCCTCGCCGACTCGGACGTGTCGGTGGCGATCTGCATTCCTCCCATTGCGCAGGAGGGCATTGCGGTCGAGCGCATCGGCAGCCAGCCGTTGATGCTTGCGGTGCGCACCGATTCACCGCTGGCGCGACTGGCCAGCATTCCGTTGGCGCGCCTCTCGGGCCTCGCGCGCATCGGGCTGCCCCTGCCCGAGGGCGATGTCGACAAATCGGTCGTCGCGTCGATGCTGCGGCGGCACGCTGTCAGCATGCCGATCGCGCAGCGGGTCGAGACGATGGTCTCGGCATTGGCGCTTGTCCTGGCAGGCAAGGGCGTGGCGATCCTGCCCGCCTGCGCCCAGATCGGCCGGCCCCCCGGCGTGGTGTTCAGGCCCTTCCGCAACGTCGATGCCAGGATGGACATCGCGGCCTGCTGGCGCAGCGATTGGGACAGTCCGCTGATCGAACCGTTCCTGGCCTGCGCGCGCGCGTCCTTGCGAGAACCGGCGATCCGGTCCACCGCAGCCATCGGCAGCTAGTAGCTGGCGATGTTCCACTCGTAGTCGGTCGCGACCTCGCCCAGCAGGCGCAGTCGAATGGCCGGTTCCGACACCAGGGCGCGGATCAGCTTGGCATTGAAGGCCGCGAGCGTGGCCTTGGCCTCGTCGGCGAATTCGGCCGTCACGCCCTGGTCCTCGTAGGTTCGCACGTACGATTGCCCGGCCACGGCCACGACGAAATACAGCGCTGCGTTCTCGGGGTCGCTCTTCATCAGTTCGAAGGCGTCCTTGTAGAAGACCTTGAAGGCGTCGGTGCCCGACTCCGCGCGCTCGAAACGCTCGGCGATATCCTTGAAATTCATTGCTTGCTCTCCTTCAACGCGTTCTGACCTCGTGAATCTGCGCCCCGACCGCCATGCGCTTGCGACCACGCAGGCGGATCGTCGAGAAATTCCTGCAACTCACGGATCCATTCAAGATTTCCTCGTTCTTCGGCGGCGCGCAGCACGTCGTGCCAGGTGGCCAAGGCATGGACCTCGATGCCGAACGACGCCAGCAATGGCCCGGTCGGAAAGCACCCATAGTCGAAGATCACGAAGACATCCGCCATCTGCGCCCCGACCGAGGTCAACGCACTGCAGAACCCCGCCTTCGAATGGCCGGCCGCCATCAGGTCGTCGATCAGCAGCACCTTGTCGCCGGGATGGATCACGCCCTCGATCTGGCTCTTGCCTGCCGGCCGCTTGCGGACGTACGCGAGCGGCAGGTCCAAAGACTCGGCGATCCACGCCGCCAGGGCAATCCCGCTCGACTCCGCGCCGACCACCGAGGCCAGGCCCTCGACGCAGCCGCGAGCCTTCAGCAGTTCGACAGCGTGGCCGACCAGTTCGCGTCGAAACGCAGGAAAGGAAATCAGTCGGCGACAGTCCATGTAGACCGGGCTGGCCCAGCCGGAGGGGAGCCGGAAGGGCTCGTCGGTGCGGACGCTGACACACCCGGCGTCGATCAGCTTTCCGGCGACGCTTCGGGCCAGCTTGTTTGGAATTCGGGTGGTCAACATCGCTCCAATGAGATCTAGTGAATTCGTTCGAGAAGCTTGCGCAGATGCTGGGCGCCCGACTTGCCCTTGTAGGCAGCTTTCCAGAGCCTGCCGATCATGGTTTCGTACATCCGCACGGCTTCCGGCGATGCGGTCACGGTGGCAATGCCGTTCCTGACGTTGGGAAGCTCGCCGAGCCGGAAGGGGCTGACGGCCAGAACGGTGCTTTCACGTCCCGAGAACACCTGGAACGTCGATGCGGGCATGGCGTCATCGATCAGGCCGATCTGGACGTCGATCGGCTCGCTTTCCATGAGCCTGGCAATCCGCTCGACCTCGCGGCGTGCCGCCAGTCGACGAGCGGCCCGAAGCGCCTCGGGAAGATCGACGCGTCCGACCAGACCCGTGTCCACGAACCGCTCCAGTTCACGCAGGCCAATGAGGCTGACGATGTGGGGTCGCCGGCGCTGGAAGAATGCGCGTCGCTCCTGCATGATCTCGAGCATCTTGTCGATGTCGGCCGAACTCGGGCCTTTTCCCGCGCCTTTGGGCGACGCCTCTGCCAGCATTTCACGCAGCAGCGGCAGGTACGCGTCGGATGTCAGGAGCAGCGAGATGGGCTCGAAATGCGCCAGGATGCGATCGGATGATTCTTCGAGTTGGCGCATGCGTTCGAAGAGCCCCAATGCCGTCGGGTAGTACTCGACCTCCACGCCCAGCAGCGAGGCGACGGAGGTGTTGAGCAGATGCGCGAGCCGCTCCAGGGTTTCGATCTTGACGATCTCGCCCTTTTCGAGGCGATAGACCACCGCGCGCGAGACGCCGAGTTGCTCGGCCACGTCTTCCGCGAGCAGCGAGGCGCCAATCCGGTAAGCGCGCAGGCGGTTGCCCAGGGCCACGTAGTCGATCGATGATTTGAATGTCTGGCTCGCGGCTTCCATCTCGTTTTCCACATTTTGGATCGAAAAAGAGACTATAGGCGAAACCAGTGAATCGAACAGCATGCGGGGTGTCCTATGCTGCGCGGTGTCGCACGATCGCCCATGGCAAGGCTACTCCGCCCAGGAAGGGGTGGATCGTGCCCCCACCGGGCAGGGCGATGTCCGCCGGCACCTGGAAGCCGGACCTCTGCAGGGTGACGGTGCCTTCGTTGGGCGGCAGGCCGTAAAACTGCGGGCCATTCGAGCTGGCAAAGGCCTCGAAACGGTCGAGCGCGCCCTCCTCGTCGAACACCGTGCAATAGCTTTGCAAAGCCGTCGGGGCATTGAAGATCCCGGCGCAGCCGCAGCCGGCTTCCTTCCGCGATCGCAGGTGAGGCGCCGAGTCGGTGCCGAGGAAGAAGCTCGGATCGCCCGAAGTGGCGGCCCGGCGCAGTGCCAGTCGGTGGCGTTCGCGCTTGAGCACTGGAAGACAGTAGTAGTGCGGCCGAATGCCACCCGAAAAGATGGCGTTCCGGTTGAACATCAGATGCTGGGGCGTGATGGTCGCTCCGAGCCGCCCACTGTTGTCGCCGGCAACGAACTGTGCAGCCTGCTCGGTCGTGATGTGCTCCATCACGATCTTCAGGGCAGGGAAGTCCCTCAGCAAGGGCCGCAGCGTCGTGTCGATGAAGACCGCTTCGCGATCGAACACATCCACCTCGGGGTCGGTGCTTTCGCCATGAACGAGCAAAGGCATTCCAATCGCCTGCATAGCTTCCAGGGCCTTGACCACCTTGGCCGTGGACGTGACGCCGAACTCGGCGTGCGTGGTGGCGCCCGCCGGGTACAGCTTGGCCGCGGTGAAGACGCCTTCGTCGAAGCCGCGCCGCAGCTCATCGGCCGGTGTGTCGTCGCTAAGATAGGCCGTCATCAACGGCGTGAACCGAACGCCGGGGTCCAAGGCGGCGAGGATGCGTTCGCGGTAGGCACGCGCCATGGCGGTCGTCGTGACCGGGGGCTTCAGGTTGGGCATCACGATGGCGCGCGCGAACTGCGCGCTCGTGTGCCTCAGCACGGTCTTGAGCACTTCGCCATCGCGCAGGTGAAGGTGCCAGTCGTCGGGGCGTCGCAATGTGATGCTCTGGATCATGTGCGCAAGCTCAGCTCAACTGGTTGAATGCATGGTTCATGGCCTGGACGCCGAGCATGAAATCGTCGATCTCCATCGCTTCGTGGGGGTTGTGGGAACCGTTCTGATTGCGCACGAACAGCATGCCGCTCGGAATGCCCGCATTGGCGAACAGCGACGCGTCGTGCCCTGCACCACTGGGAATCACTTCGAACGCTGCGTTCTGGTCCGCGCAAGCCTTCGACAGCAGACCGCAGATCCGGTCGTCCATCGTGGCGGGATCGCTGAGAAGCCGGCGGTCGAATTCGAAGCGCACGCCGCGCTCGAGGCCGATCGCCGCACATTCGGCGCGCATCAATTGGTAGAACGCCTCGAGGGTGTCGTTGCTCTTGCTGCGCGCCTCGAGACTGAAGCTCACCCGGCCCGGGATGCGGGAGATGGAGTGTTCGGCCGGATCGGTGTTGACGATGCCGGCCGTCACGACCAGATCCGTACCGCGCTCCAGCAGAACCCGCCAGTGCTCGTCGATGCGCATGATGAGGTCGGCCACCGCGAACATCGCATCATGTCGCAGCCAACGCGGCACCACGCCTGAATGCTGCGCATCGCCATGGCAGACGATGTGGTTGTGCCGGACATTGCCCCGGATGCCGGAGACAACCGCGAGCGGCAGCTGGCGGGCGATCATCACCGGCCCTTGCTCGATGTGCAGTTCGATGTAGGCCTTGACTCGCGCCTTGTCGAAGAGGATCTGCTGAGCCCGGATCGCCTCGACATCGGCGCCTGCCTTGCGCATGCATTCGGCCATCGTTTCGCCGGTGCTGCGCTGCCTCAATTCGAGGTCGGCTTCGCTCACCTTGCCGAACAGGGCGCCGGAGCCCATGTAGGCCTTGCCGAACCAGGCGCTTTCCTCGCCACGGAAGGCAATCACTTCGAGCGGCAGCCTGGGCCGATGGGCCTCTTGCTTTTGCGCAAGCAGGCACAGCAATCCGGCGACCACGCCCGCCAACCCATCGAAGTTCCCTCCCTGCGGCACGGAATCGATGTGGGAACCCGTCCATGCGACCGGCGCATCGGGCGGTGTTTCCGCCAGCCGGAACACGAGGTTGGCGGCCTTGTCGGCCGCCACGTCCAGGCCTTCGGCCAGGGCGAACTGCCGCAGGTAGTCGGCCGCCGCCGTTTCGCCGCGGCCATAGCTCTCGCGGGTCACGCCGACGCCGTCGAACGAAAGCTCGCGAACATCGGCGAAGAGCTTCTCGGCCAGTGGCCTGAGTGGGGACAGGTCCATGGCTTCAGCCCGACTGTTGCGCAAATCGCAGCCAGCGATCCGACAGTTGGCGGTCGAGCTTGACCTGGCCCGTGAGATCGCGGATGTGCGCGACCCCCATCTCCCGGCAGTAGGCAGCCAGTCCGTCGATGATCTTCTGCATCGCGCCCGGGTCGAGGAAGGACGCCGTGCCGACCTGCACGGCGCTGGCGCCGGCGAGCATGTACTCCACCGCATCGTCGGCGCTGCAGATGCCGCCGCAGCCAATGATCGGAATCCGGACGCTGCGATAGCACTGGTGCACCATGCGCAGCGCGATCGGCTTGATCGCCGGCCCCGACAGGCCGCCCATGACATTGCCCAGTTTGGGTTTGCGGGTGCGCACGTCGATCGACATGCCCAGAACGGTGTTCCCCATGACGAGCGCATCGGCGCCTGCTTCTTCCGCGGCCTTCGCGACGGCGGCGATGTGCGAGGCGTTGGGTGTGAGCTTGGCCCAGAGCGCATGCGTGGTGCGCCTGCGGATCGCGCGCACCACCTGGTACGTGGTCTCCGGCGTCATGGCGAAGGCCATGCCGTCGGCCTCGAGATTGGGGCACGAGATATTGGCCTCGATCACCGCCACTTCGGGCAGCGACATCTGCGACACCGCATCGGCGAATTCGCCCACCGTGTCGGCCGAGATCGATACCACCACCGGCGTGTCGAAGCAGGTGTAGGGCGGCAGCACCTCGCGGCGGTAGTGGTCCAGGCCCTTGCTGGGAATGCCGATCGAATTCAGCATCCCGCTGCAGGCTTCGGTCACCCTCGGCGTCGGGTTGCCGGCCCGGCTTTTCGGCGACACGCTCTTGATCACGAGGGCACCCAGCTTGTTGAAATCCAGGGCCTCGCTATATTCGATGGCGAAGCACCCCGAGGCGGGCATCACCGGGTTGCGGAGCTCAAGTTCTCCGACCCTGACGTTCAGATCAGCCAAATTCCACCTCCCCGACGACGTCGCAAATGGGGAATACGGGGCCTTCGCGGCAGACGCGAAGGAATTGCTTGTCGCCGTCCTTGTCGAACAGGCGTACGCAGGAAAGACAGACGCCCATGCCGCATGCCATGCGTTGCTCCATGGCGACCTCGCCGCGGGTCCGGGGATAGTCCCGCAGCAGCTGCTGAAGCAGCATCAGGATGCGGTGCGAGCCGCAGGTGTAGACGACGTCATGGTGCTGCGCGTCCAGCAGCCGGCGCACCAGGGCGTCCACACCTTCGACCGAAGAACTGCCGTCGCTGTCGTAGACGCAGTGCACGTCGGCTTCGACGCCGCGAAGGAACTCGTTGCGCATGAGGTCCTTGGGAGCCCTTGCGGACATGATCGCGGTGATCTCGATGCCGGACTGGGCGGCGTGCTGGAGCAGGGGCGCCATGGTGGCCAGGCCGACACCTCGAGCGACCACGAGAATTCGCTGGATTCCGGGATCGAGGACGAAGGTGTTGCCGAGCGGACCCACGATGTCCATGCGGTCACCGGCCTCGAGCGCGGAGAGGGCGCGGGTCCCGACGCCGGTCACGTTGTAGAGGAACTCGATGGTGCCGGCTTCGGGGCCGACACCGTAGACGCTCATCGGGCGCAGCAGGAAGGGGTGGAGCGCATCGGTCGACGGGCATTTGAGCTGGTAGAACTGCCCGGGCTTCGTGCTTCCCGCAAGGTCCGCCTTGGCGCTGAGCCGCAGGTACTTGTAGCGGTCGTTGACCCACCGGTGCTCGGCGACCTCGCATCGATGCGAGGCCACGCTCGCGGCGTTGCGCTGGAAACATGATGTGGCGCTCATGACGTTCTCCGATTCGAAAAAGATCGGTTGTGCGGTCGCTGCTGCGTGTGAAATTACTCGAGTTCCTTGCCCTTGAGCTCGGGAATCAGGAACACCGTGGCGAGCATGTCCAGGACGTAGATCGCGGCCAGGAGCGCGATGGCGACCTGGAAGGAGTAGGCGGCGGCCAGTGCGCCGACCACGACCGGTCCGAAGCCGCCGATCCCGCGGCCGATGTTGAACAGGACGTTCTGCGCCGTGGCACGTGCCTCGGTCGGATAGGCCTCCGACATCAGGGCGCCATAGCCGCCGAGCATGCCGTTCACGAACATGCCGAGCAGTGCGCCGGCCCACAGCATCGAGACCGGGTCCGACAACTGGGCATAGAGAAGCACCATCACGACGGCGCCGGCCTGGAACAGCAGGAAGCTCGGCTTGCGGCCGATGCGATCGGCCAGCTGGCCGAAGACGAAGATGCCGGCCATCATCCCGAGGATGGTCACGGAGGTCCACATCGCGGACTTCGTCAGGTTGAAGCTGAGCTTGTTCGCGAGGAAGCTGGGCATCCAGATCATGATCCCGTAGTAGCCGAAGTTCTGGACCGCGCACAGGATCACGATGCCGAGACTGGTGCGGGTCGTGCGGGCGTCCTTGACGAGCAGCCTGAAGGCCTTCGACTTCGAGCCCCTGGTCTTGGCCTTGCGGACGAACACTTCGGGTTCGTGCAGCCGGTTGCGGATCACCCAGGCCACGATGGCGGGGAGCACGCCGACGAGGAACATCCCTCGCCAGCCGATCGTCGGCAGCAGCAGCGGCGTCAGCAGGGCGGCGCCCAGGACCCCGGTCTGCCAGCCGAGCGCGACATAGGAAGAGACGCGCGCCCGATGCCTGGCGGGCCAGGCTTCCGCTGCCAGCGCCATGCCGATGCCGAATTCGCCGCCGAGGCCGATGCCGGCGATGGTTCGATAGGCGAGCAGGTCCCAATAGCCTTGTGAAAAGGCGCACAGGCCGGTGAAGAGCGCGAACAGGACGATGGTCCAGGTCAGTACGCGAATGCGGCCGTAGTGATCGCTGAGCGAGCCGAAGATGATGCCGCCGGCCACCGCGCCGATCAGCGTCCAGGTGACCAGGGAGCCTGCCTGGCCCGGGGTCAGATGAAGCTCCGCAGAGATCGCCGGCAGCATGAAGCCGAGGATCAGCAGGTCGAAGCCGTCCATGGCGTAGCCGATGGCCGAGCCGGCCAGGGCCTTCCAGCCGTAGCCGGTGACCTTGTCCTCGTGCTCGATGTTCCGTGCGGCGCCTGCCGCGGGGGTCGCTGTTGCTTCCACGTCGATGTCTCCTGTCCGGCGCGGGTCCTGCGCCGTGATGGCTAACGGGATCGATGGCTTGAGGGCCATCGCGAAACACTGTGCTTCAGTGCATGTTTCGATACTAGTCTCAATTTTGAGATTGAGCAAGAAGGTGGGCCGCAGGGTTAACCCGTGGCTGCCGAGGATCGTCGGAAAGGGTTGTCGGCTGAGCCGCCGGGGGCGGCGCGGGTGATGAGCACGCAAGGACAAGAGCGCGCGTCGAGTTGCGCATTCGAAGTGCTTTGACATTCCGGTCGCGGTGCAAGCGCCCGCGACTGCTGCCAGGCCCTAGCCCAGGAAGGTCACAACACCGTTCGACAGGTCGTACATCGACCCGACGATCTTGATCTGCCCCTTCTTCTCCAGGTCGGCGAGGACCGGACTGCCGCTGCGCAGCGTGTCGATCGTCAATTGCACGTTAGCCTTCGCCACGGCATCGACGAAGGCCGGGTTCTTGCTGGTGCGCTCGCCCGCATAGGTGGTCGCGGCGATGGCTGGCTTGATGGTGTCGAGCAGTCCGGTCAGATTGCCGAGCTGCACGTTGTCGATGGCGCCCTTGATCGCGCCGCAGGCGGTGTGCCCCATCACCAGCACCACCTTGGCGCCGGCGGCCGCGCACGCGAACTCCAGGCTGCCCATCAGGTCCTTGTTGGCGATGTTGCCGGCGATGCGTGCGTTGAAGGTGTCGCCGATCCCCATGTCGAGCAGGATCTCGGCCGGCACGCGCGAGTCGATGCAGCTCAGTATCACTGCGGCCGGATACTGGCCCGAGGCGCTGGAGCGTTTCTGCGCCAGGTAGTCGTGCGTCTGCAACCTGCCGGCGCGAAAGCGCTGGTTCCCCTTCTTCATCATCTCGATGACCGCATCGGGGGTCATCGCATCGCGCTGGGCCTGGCTCAGCGAGGCCGCCTCGGCGTCTTCCGCGCGCAGGCCGACACCGGCCATCAGCACGGCGGCGCCGGTTCCGGCCCCGAACTTCAACCAGGCGCGCCGCCCGCTGCGGCTCGTCGAAGCTTCGCCATCGTCGGCAGCACAGCAACCGTGGATCGATGTCATGGCAGTCCTTTCGTCGGATGATTCTTGCGAGGGCGATCCTCGACCTGCAGGACGAGACGCTCGAGCGAACGATCATGCGGCCATCAAATCCGAAAATCCAGCGCCGCGCGCGACGCCAGAAGTCACCCTTGACAAAGAGTCGCGAGCAACTGATGCTCGTTTGCACCCCGCGCTCCATGGACACGGCCGATGCGCGAGAACCGTCGACAAGAACACATGAAAACAAGAATTCCGGGGGATGCACGATCGCCTTGGCCCTCCTTCACTGATCCTGCATGACCACATCGCAAGACCAGAAGCTCTCCCGCGGCGCGCTCACCGCGTTGGTGGTTGGATGCATGATCGGCTCGGGCATCTTCGCGCTGCCCTCGGCTTTCGGCCGGTCCACCGGCGGCCTCGGCGCGCTGGTTGCCTGGGCCATCGCAGGCACCGGCATGCTGATGCTCGCGCTGGTGTTCCAGACCCTGTCGCGGCGCCGGCCCGACCTCGACACTGGCATCTACGCCTATGCCAAGGCCGGCTTCGGCAACTACCTGGGCTTCGCCTCCGCAGTGGGCTACTGGATCGGCTGCTGCCTGGCCGACGTCGCCCGCCTGGTGCTCATCAAGGCCACGCTGGGACAGTTCTTCCCGGTCTTCGGCGACGGCTCGACCGCGGTGGCGATCCTCTCCGCCTCGGTGATCCTCTGGGGCGTGCACGTGCTGGTGCTGCGCGGCGTCAAGGAGGCGGCGGCTGCTCAACACCATCGCCAAGATCGTGCCGATCGCGGTCTTCCTGGTGGTCGCGATCGCCGGCTTCAAGGCCGACATCTTTGCCTGGAACTTCTGGGGCGGCGAAGAACGCAGCCTGGCGAGCCAGGTCCGCCCGAGCTTTCTCGCCCGCGAGAACCCCAACCAGGTGCCGGCCGCCGCGCTGTGGCTCACCAACATCGTGCTCGTCACCTGGTTCGCCGAGTACGCCTTCACGCGGGCGCTGAAGATGACCCGTTCGATGACGCTGATTCCGTATCTGCTGGTCGCCGCCTACGGGCTCAAGCTCGCATGGACCGGCAAGACCTACGAGCAGAGCGAAGGCAGCCGCACCAGCGACGGGGTGCGCGGCGCGATCGCGACGCTCGATGCGGCCGGCATGATCTATGCGGGTGGACTGACGTTCCTGCTGCTCTCGGCGATCCTCTACGCGCCGGGCACCGTGCTCTATTTCCTCGCCCGCCGCGAGCAGAAGCGAGCAGAAGGAACGGACCTTCACCGAGCCCGAGCGGATCGTCTTCGGCGCGATCACGGTCTAGCGGAGGATGCCCATGCCAACGCCCTCCTTCTTCTGCCGACGCCTCCCTGCGCTTTCGCTGCTGCTGTCACTGCCGGTGCTGGCCCAGCGGTCGGCCTCAACCCTGCAGTCGGTCAACGTCCGCGCCGGAACTCAGCCCGGCGCGCACCGATCGTCAACTTCTCGGTGCCGAGCTACTGGGACCAACGCTACCGCGGGCGGCCCTGGGACGTGAACCACAACCAGTGGTCGAACTGGGGATCGCCGTCCTTCCGCCCGCCACCGCCACCGCCGATGCGGCCGCCGGGCCAGCGCGGACCCGCCGGATGAGCAATCATCACGCAGTCATTTCGCGAAAGGAGAGAGCCTCATGCATCGCTACGTCTACATCGCGCTGATCGTGATCCTGGCCGGCATCGTCGTGCTGTTCAAGGTCCAGAACCTGGAGTCGGCGACCGTCTCGCTGTTCTCGATGAGCATCACGCTGCCGATCTCGGTGCTGGTGCTGCTGATCTACGTGCTCGGCATGTTCACCGGCGGTTTCGTGTTGAGCCTGCTGCGCTCGATGGCGCACGGCGCGACGCGGCGGCCCTGAGCGGCGCCCCCCTTCCTCGATTTTTCAACAGCTAGAAAGATTCGTATGAGCAATTTTTGGGACCTGATCCAACTCCTGCTGTCGACCTTCGTCCTCATCGTCTACCTCCTCATCCTGTTCCAGATCATCGGCGACCTGTTCCGTGATTCGGAGCTGGGCGGCGGGTCCAAAGTGCTGTGGATCATCGGGCTGGTCATTATCCCGGGCGTGACGGCCATCATCTACATCATCACCCGCGGCCGCGGCATGGCGGAGCGCCAGCGCGCCAGCCTGCAGCGCGCCAAGTCCGACACCGACGCCTACATCCGCGAAGTGGCGGGCAAATCGCCGGCCGAACACATCGCGGACGCCAAGGCGCTGCTCGACGCCGGCACCATCACGCAGGAAGAGTTCGAGCGCCTCAAGGCCAAGGCCCTGGCCTGAGCCTCGCGGGGCCTGCCGGGCCAGGCCCTACAGCAGGTCCTCGGGCACCAGCGGCTGCAGCAGCATCCGCTGCAGTGCGTTCCATGGCGAGACCCCTGGTTCGGTGTCGACGGCCTGCTCGTCGTCTTCGCCGGACCACACCCAGGACAGCGCGCTGCCTTCCGACTCCAGCCGCACGCCGTAGGCCTCGCTCTTCATGGCCTCGAGCAGGCGCAGCGCCTCCCTGGCGAGCGCCGGGCTGTCGATGGCGACGCCGAGCTCGGTGTTGCGGCGGGCCGAGCGCGGGTCGAGATTGAGCGACCCGAGCAGCACCACCTGCTGGTCGATCACCACCAGCTTCGCATGCAGACGTCCGCGTGACGAGCCACTGAAGAAGGGGCGGCTCGCGCTCGCCGAAGGCTCGGCGCTGACCTCGTACAGCTTGACGCTGGCGCGCAGGATCGGCAGCCGATAGCGCGCATAGCCGATGTAGACCAGGGCCGAGTCGTTGGCCGACAGCGAATTGGTCACGAGCGTCATGTCGACGCCCTTGCGCTGCAGGCTGTGCAGCACCGCCATGCCGCGCGTGCCCGGCACCAGGTAGGGCGAGCTCACCACCAGCTCGCTGCGGGTGCCGAGCATCTGGCTGACCGCGCCGGTCATCAGGCTGTGGGCCTCGAGCTCGTCCCCGATCTGCAGGCGTTTCGACGGCAGGTCGGCGACGGCATAGGCCAGGCCGGGCAGCAGGCTCAAGCGATCGGCCGCCAGTTCCTTGCCGACCGGCTCGCGGCCCAGCAGGTCCGTGGGGGGCAGCGCGAGGTCGATCCGGCTCGCCTCCGGGGGCAGCAGCCGGGCCAGCGCGGCCGATCGGTCGGACCCCGCGGCCGGCGGGCGGACCAGCGCCTCGGCCGGATAGGATTCCTCGCTGTTCCAGTAGCGATCGAAGAGCACGCCCAGCTGCGGCACCACGCGCCCGGCGGCGACGGCGTCGAGGTCGATGAAGTTCGCCACTGCATGGCGGCCGAAGTACGCGTCGGCGATGTTGCGTCCGCCGACGATCGCCAGCGCGCCATCGGCGATCATCAGCTTGTTGTGCATCCGGTGGTCGAGCCGCGTCAGATCGCCGAGCGAGCCGGCGATGCGGCTGGCCAGGCTCTGGCGAGCGCAGCAGAACGGGTTGAACAGCCGGATCTCGAAATTCGGCACGCCGACCAGCGCCTGCAGCAGGGGCTCGGCGCCGGCGCTGTTGAAATCGTCGAGCAGGAGCCGCACGCGGACGCCGCGCAGGGCCGCATCGCGCAGCGCCGCGAACACCGCCAGGCCAGACTCGTCGTTCTCCATGATGTAGACCTGCAGGTCCAGCGTGCGCGTGGCGCGGCCTATCAGTGCTAGCCGGGCATCGAGCCCGTAGGCGCCGAGTGGCAGCAGCCGGAAGCCCGACTGGGCGCCGGCCGGAAGCTCGCTGGCGGCCAGCCGCGCCAGCGGGCTCTGCGCGGGCGCGGCCGGCAGGCTCATCGACACTGAGCGCTCGACATTCGTCGGCAGTGAGCCGCAGGCGCCCAAGGCCAGCGCCAGCGCCAAGCCAAGCATGCGGGAAGCGAAATGATGCCATCTCATGGCCGCAAGCCTATCCGGAGTCGGGCCAATTGCCCTTCGCGGCTTGAATGCGCCCGATCCGGGCCAAGATAGCAGCATGATTCCGTTTTCCATCCTCGATCTCTCCCCCGTCACCGAGGGCAGCGACCCCGCGCAGTCCTTCCGCAATTCGCTGTCGCTGGCACGGCACGGCGAGAAGCTGGGCTACCGGCGCTACTGGCTGGCCGAGCACCACGGCATGCCGGGCATCGCGAGCGCGGCCACCGCGGTGCTACTGGCCCACATCGGCGCCGGCACCTCGACCATTCGCATCGGCGCCGGCGGCGTGATGCTTCCGAACCACTCCCCGCTGGTGATCGCGGAGCAGTTCGGCACCCTGGAGTCCTTGTACCCGGGCCGCATCGACCTCGGCCTGGGCCGCGCGCCGGGCTCCGACCAGCGCACCGCGCAGGCGCTGCGGCGCGACCTCCAATCCGATTCCGACCAGTTCCCGCAGGACGTGGTCGAGCTGATGGACTTCATGTCGAAGGAGCCGCGCCAGCCGGTGCTCGCGGTGCCCGGCCGGGGCCTCGAGGTGCCGGTGTGGATCCTCGGCTCCAGCACCTTCGGCGCCCAGCTCGCGGCCCACCTGGGCCTGCCCTACGCCTTCGCCTCGCACTTCGCGCCGCAGCAGCTGATGCAGGCGATCCGCATCTACCGCGAGACCTTCAAGCCTTCGGCGCAGCTGGCTAAGCCTTACGTGATGCTGGGCTTCAACGTCTTCGCGGCCGAGACCGACGAGGAAGCCCAGTTCCGCGCCACCTCCTGGCAGCAGGCCTTCGTGAACCTGCGCAGCGGCCGGCCCGGCCGTCTGCCGCCGCCGGTCGCGGGCTACCGGCAGAAGGTCGGGCCGGCCGAGAACGCCCTGCTCGAATCTGTGTTGTCGTGTTCCGCCGTGGGATCGCGCGACACGGTGCGCGCCGGCATCGAGGCTTTCGTCGAGCGCACCGGTGCCGACGAACTGATGATCACCTCGCAGGTCTTCGATCACGAGGCGCGGCTGCGCTCCTACGAGATCCTGGCCGAACTGCGCGACCAGCCCTCGCCACGCTGATTCCCGTCCCCGGGCACCGGCTTGCCGGTCCTGGGACAATCCCAGCCCTATGAAAAAGCAGCGCATCGTGGTGGGCCTGAGCGGCGGAGTCGACTCCGCGGTCACGGCGCACCTGCTGAAGCGGCAGGGCCACGAGGTGGTCGGCATCTTCATGAAGAACTGGGAAGACGACGACGACAGCGAATACTGCTCGTCGAACATCGACTTCGTCGACGCCGCCAGCGTGGCCGACGTGCTGGGCATCGAGATCGAGCATGTCAACTTCGCCCCCGACTACAAGGACCGCGTGTTCGCCGAGTTCCTGCGCGAATACCAGGCCGGCCGCACGCCGAACCCGGACGTGCTGTGCAACGCCGAGATCAAGTTCAAGGCCTTCCTCGATCACGCGATGCGGCTCGGGGCTGAAAAGATAGCGACCGGCCACTACGCGCGGGTGCGGCTCAACGCGGCCAGCGGCCTGCACGAGCTGCTCAAGGGCCTCGACCCGGCCAAGGACCAGAGCTACTTCCTGCATCGCCTGAACCAGCAGCAGCTGTCGAAGACGCTGTTCCCGGTCGGCGAGCTGCACAAGACCGAGGTGCGGCGCATCGCCGACGAGATCGGCCTGCCGAACGCGAAGAAGAAGGACTCCACCGGCATCTGCTTCATCGGCGAGCGGCCCTTCCGCGAGTTCCTCAACCGCTACATCTCGAAGGAGCCGGGCCCGATCCGCGACGAGCGCGGCCGCAAGATCGGCGAGCACCAGGGCCTGAGCTTCTACACGCTGGGCCAGCGCCAGGGGCTCGGCATCGGCGGCATCAAGGCCAAGGGCGCGCAGCGCGGCGCCGGCGACCATGCGCCGTGGTTCGTGGCGCGCAAGGACGTCGCCAACAACACGCTGTGGGTGGTGCAGGGCCACGACCATCCGTGGCTGCTGTCGCCGACGCTCGAGGCCGACGATGCGAGCTGGGTGGCGGGCAGCGCCCCGGCCGCCGGCCCGCTGGCCGCCAAGTCGCGCTACCGCCAGGTGGATGCGTCCTGCCGGCTGGGCGAGGGTGCCAACGGCGCCTTCCGCCTCGATTTCGATGAGCCCCAGTGGGCGGTGACGCCCGGGCAGTCGGCCGTGCTGTACGACGGCGAGGTCTGCCTCGGGGGCGGCGTAATCGCCAACGTCAGCGCTTGAGCGACGGATCGACCCGCACCAGCTCCAGCGGATAGCGCCTGCCGGCCAGGTGGTCTTCCACGCCTTGCAGCAGCAGCGGGCTGCGATGCCGCACCGTGCTGGCGCGGATCTCGTCGACCGTCAGCCAGAGCGTGCGCACGATGCCCTGGTCGAGCGCCCGCGCCGGCTCGAAGGCACCGAGCGTGCCGGTGAAGGCGAAGCGCAGGTAGGTGATGTCCTCGGGCTGCCGGGTGCGCGCCAGGTAGATGCCGACCAGGGCGGTGGGCGTGAAGTGGTGGGCGGTTTCTTCGAGCGTTTCGCGGATGCAGCCGTCGGCGGGCGATTCGCCGGGGTCGAGGTGGCCGGCCGGCGTGTTCAGGCGCAGGCCATCCGCGGTCTCTTCCTCGACCAGCAGGTAGCGGCCTTGCCGCTCGATCAAGGCCGCCACCGTGACATTGGGTTTCCAGCGCGTGTCCATGCTCATGGGTCCTCGTGCGATTCGGGTTCCGCGGCCGCATTCGGGAGCAGCAGCCTGACGCTGCAGCCGCCGCCGGCCCCGCTCGAACTCGATCGATCCGCCATGGCGCTGCGCCACGATGCGGGCCTGCCGGCAATGTAGCTCGGCCACCGGCTCGGGGTTCGGGTCGTGCACCAAGACGCACCATCGATCGCCCTCCGCCGCGATGCCGCAGCGCAGCTCCGAGCCCGGCGGAGGCCAGGCAGGGCGCTTCCGCCAGCGGGCCCGCATTCGACCAGGTCCTTTTCCTCTCTCCTGTGCGTGACGAAGAGAATGGGAAGCGGATTGCCGAGGTCCTCGCGAATCCATCGGACCACGCGCGGGCCCTCGATGTCGGGCAGTCCCCAATCGAGGACCAGCAGATCGTAGGTTTCGTGGTGCAGGTCGCGCAGCAGGGACTTACCGTCGACATAGCCATGACACTCGTGGTCTATGACCTCCACCGTGTGGCGATCAGCTCGAGCTGATGCGCCTCGTCATCGAGTGCCGCTATACGCATTCCATCCCCCTGTGTCTCTTCGTTTCGATGCCGGCGTCTTTGCGCCGCTCACCCGGGAAAAGTGTACCTAGCTGCTTCGGATCCGGGGCGCTATTGATTTGATAGCAGGCCGGGCAGGCCGAATGGTCGAAGGGCAGTGATGGCGTCGGCACCTGGGGGACAACTTCCAGCTTGCGTCTTCGGGTAAGCTCGCGCGAATTCCAAATATGCCCTGAGGAGAAGTCCATGCTGATAGGCGTGCCGCTCGAAACTGCGTCCGGCGAAGCCCGCGTCGCCGTCACCCCGGAGACCGCGAAGAAGCTGGTGGCCCAAGGCCATGTGGTGCGGGTGCAAACGGGCGCCGGCGTGGCCGCCAGCGTCACCGACGCCGCCTACCAGGCCGCCGGCGCCGAGATCACCGATGCCGCGGGCGCCTTCGGTGCCGACATCGTGCTCAAGGTGCGCTCGCCCAACGACCCCGAAATCGCGCTCATGAAACCGGGCACCGTCGTCATCGGCATGCTCAACCCCTTCGATGCCGCCGGTCTGCAGCGCCTGGCGACAGCAGGCCTGACCGCCTTCGCGCTCGAGGCCGCTCCGCGCACCACGCGCGCGCAGAGCATGGACGTGCTGTCGTCGCAGGCCAACATCGCCGGCTACAAGGCCGTCATGATCGCCGCCGACAAGTACCAGCGCTTCTTCCCGATGCTGATGACCGCGGCCGGCACCGTGAAGGCCGCCCGGGTCGTCATCCTCGGTGTCGGCGTGGCCGGCCTGCAGGCCATCGCCACCGCCAAGCGCCTGGGCGCGGTGATCGAGGCGTCGGACGTTCGACCTTCGGTCAAGGAGCAGATCGAGTCGCTGGGCGGCAAGTTCATCGAGGTGTCCTACGACACCGACGAGGAGCGCGAAGCCGCGGTCGGTGTCGGCGGCTACGCCAAGCCGATGCCCGCGAGCTGGCTGGCGAGGCAGCAGGTCGAGGTCGCCAAGCGCGTGGCGCTGGCCGACGTCGTGATCAGCACCGCGCTGATCCCGGGGCGCGCCGCGCCCACGCTCATCACCGAGGACATGGTCAAGTCGATGAAGCCGGGCTCGGTGATCGTSGACATCGCCGCCGGCAAGGGCCCGGACGTGAA
>NZ_JBFUIU010000005.1:0-46391 GCF_056401695.1 Variovorax sp. P4_D9 | reverse complement strand
GACGGCCGCCAGCAGGGGCTCGCCCGGCTGCAATGCCGCCACGCCAGCCAGCGGCACCGGCTCGATGCCGCGCAACGGAACGAKCGGGCGCACCAATGCGAACCCGGTCGCCAGGTCGTAAGCCACCTGCCGCGCCGGCAGCCGGCGGTCGTCCTGGGTCAGCACCTCGATGGTCTCGGCCTCCAGCAACAGGTAGCCGATCGTGAGGATCAGCCCGTCAGGCCCGATCACCACCCCCGAACCGGTGCGCTGTCGCCCCAGGTTCTCGGCGGAGGTGGCGCCCTCGGTGGCCATGACCTGCAGCGCGACGACCGCGTCGCCGGCCCTCTGGAGCGCCTGCACCTGCGCCTCGGCCTGCTCGGCGTCGACCCGCGCGATGGACGCGGCAGATCGCGCCGCCTGCACCGCGGGAGACACCGCCAGAACGGCGAGCAGGAGGCCCGCCCACGTGGCACGCAGACGCCCGAGTAGGGCGAAAGGGTGGGTGTACATGGCAGCGCTCCTTGGAACGATGGGTCCGCCATGGTGCGCCGCAAGCGCAAGGCCCGCAAGTGTTGCGCCCGGCCGGCGGAAGCGCCGCGAGAACGGCTGTCACGAAACGGAAATAGCAACTGTCATGCCAGATCGGATATAATCCGTGGTTCGTTTCGATTTAACGACGAAGCACTTTCGTCATTTGCCGGCTGGCCTGGATATTCCAGGCCCTTCATTTCAAGCCGGCACCACAGTGTGTTGGAGCGCCAGACCGGGCGCCCAAGATTTGCCACCACTGCCTTCGTACTTTGTTGAAGCGAACAGCGCGCTGTCCGCTCCGGTGGGCGCCATATCCGGCCGGCCTGCGCTCGTTTTATTCAAATTCAATTTCAGCATTCCGCGGCGTCGCGGGGTGCCAAGGCTTTCGATGGACATCATTCAACACAGCATCGCAGTGGGCAAGTACCTTGTCTCGCCGCTCATCAAGGACCTGGACGACGGCCGCTTTGCGGCATCGGTCTCGATCCGATCCGGCCGCGGCAGCGGCACGCACGACCGCGTCATGCGGTTCACGCCTCGTTTCGCCAGCCACGCCTCGGCGGTCCGCTACGCGATCGACCAGGGTCTGGGCTGGATTCGCGAACGCAGCGCAACGCACGCGCCTTGCGCCGCTTGATTCGGCACACCGATTTCCTATCCAATTACGACAACCCATTCAAAAGGTAATTCATGCCCAAGGAAGAACTGATCGAAATGAACGGCGCAGTGACCGAAGTGCTGCCTGACTCCCGCTACCGCGTCACCCTCGACAACGGCCATCAGCTGATCGCCTACAGCGGCGGCAAGATGCGCAAGCACCACATCCGCATCCTGGCCGGCGACAAGGTGTCGCTCGAGCTGTCGCCCTACGACCTGACCAAGGGCCGCATCACGTTCCGCCATCTGGAACGTCGTGGTCCCCCGCCGGTCGGCGGCAACAACTCGCAGCGTCGCTGACCGGCCCCGTGACAGGTCCCGCCACCGATTTCGCCACGCTGCCGCTGTCGCCGCAGGCGCTCGCGAACCTGACGCAGCTCGGCTACCTGCAGATGACGCCGATCCAGGCCGCCAGCCTGCCGGTGGCGCTGCTCGGCAAGGACCTGATCGCGCAAGCCAAGACCGGCAGCGGCAAGACCGCCGCCTTCGCGCTGGCGCTGCTCGCCAATCTCAATCCGCGCCGTTTCGCGGTGCAGGCGATGGTGCTATGCCCGACGCGCGAGCTGGCCGACCAGGTGACGACGGAAATCCGCCGCCTGGCCCGGGCCGAGGAAAACATTAAGGTGGTCACGCTCTGCGGCGGCGTCGCGCTGCGCGGCCAGCTGGCCAGCCTCGAGCACGGCGCCCATGTGGTCGTCGGCACGCCGGGCCGCATCATGGACCACCTCGAGCGTGGCAGCCTGAACCTCGAGGCGCTCAACACGCTCGTGCTCGACGAGGCCGACCGGATGCTCGACATGGGCTTCTTCGAGGACATCGTGAAGGTCGCCCGGCAGTGCCCGAAGGAGCGCCAGACACTGCTCTTCTCGGCCACCTACCCGGAGGGCATCGAGAAGCTCAGCGCCCAGTTCATGAAGAGCCCGCAGCAGATCACGGTGCAGGCCCAGCATGAGGAAGGTAAGATCCGCCAGCGCTGGTACCAGGTGAAGAACACCGAGCGCCTGCACGCGGTGAGCCTGCTCTTGAACCACTTCCGGCCGCAGAGCACGCTGGCCTTCTGCAACACCAAGCAGCAGTGCCGCGACCTGGTCCAGGTGCTGCAGGCCCAGGGCTTCAGCGCGCTGGCTCTGTTCGGCGAGCTCGAGCAGCGCGAGCGCGACCAGGTGCTAGTGCAGTTCGCCAACCGCAGCTGCTCGGTGCTGGTGGCGACGGACGTCGCGGCCCGTGGGCTCGACATCGCCGACCTCGAAGCGGTCATCAACGTCGACGTCACGCCCGACTCCGAAGTCCACATCCACCGCATCGGCCGCACCGGCCGCGGTGATGCCGAAGGCCTGGCGCTGAACCTCGCCAGCATGGACGAGATGGGCAGCGTCGGCAAGATCGAGCAACTGCAGGGCCGCGAATCCGAATGGCATCCGCTGGCCGAGCTCACGGCCGATGCCGCCGGGCCGCTGCAGCCGCCGATGGCCACGCTGCAGATCGTCGGTGGTCGCAAGGAGAAGATCCGTGCCGGCGACGTGCTGGGCGCGCTCACCGGCGAAGCCGGCTTCACGCGCGACCAGGTCGGCAAGATCAACGTCAACGAGTTCTCCACCTATGTGGCGGTCGAGCGGCGCATCGCGCGCGAAGCTGCGCACAGGCTTTCCACCGGCCGCGTCAAGGGCAAGACCGTCAAAGTGCGGCTGCTCGACGATGTGGCCTAATTACGTCCTTCGATTTCTTATCACCTGAGCTTTCCATGCCCAAGAAAATCCGCACCGAGGCCGACCGCATCGCCACCCCCAAGCCCGTTCCGCAACCTGGCTACAACGTCCCCAAGTCGGGCGGCGGCCAAAAGGTGAGCCTGGAGCGCGGCACTGCGACCCGCAGCAAGAAGAACCCTGGCAAGCGGGCCAAGAAGGGCGGCTGATCGCCGGCCGAGTCGTCTGCGCCCTGCGGCGCATTCACTCTCGAAACGCGCCTCCGGGCGCGTTTTTCATTGGATCCAACGCCAGCACCATGTCCGACGACTACCAGATCGACATTCCGCCCTCGTTCTTCGCGGTCTACACCGACGCGAGGCAGCGCCTCAGCGAGCCGATCGCGATCGTGCGCGCCCGCTACGAGGTCTGCGAGGACCTGGCCAACCACCTGGTGCAGCACGCGCAGCTGCTGCACCACGTCGAGGTGCCGTCGGAGGACGAGATCCTGCGCCGGATCCACGCCGGGCTGAAGTCGCCCGATGCAGGCGTTTCGCCGGCCGAGGCGGAATGGATCGTGCGGCGGCTGGCCGAGCTGCTGGGCTGGCAGTGCCCGCCGCTCGACGAGCCGGACGCCGCATAGCCGGGCTCAGCCGCTGCCGCGCTTCGAGTGGACAGGGGCCTTCGCGGCGGCGCCCATCGCCGGAAAGGGCGGCAGCGGACACTGCGCCATCTCCTTGGCCTCGGCCCAGCGCATGCCCAGTCCGCGCAGCACCATGGCCGCGACTTCGCGGCCATGGTGCGCCGGCGCGGCGCCATAGGCCACCGTGCGCATGGCCTGCATCACGCTGCCGTTGATCAGGTCCATCGCCGCCGCCTCGCCGGGGATGCTAAAGGCCCTCTGCTTCACGCCCAGGCGCAGGTCGGCCAGCGCGTAGTGGCGGATCTCGAGCAGCAGTTCGGGCACGGCCGCCGACACATCCAGCATCATCAGCGCCCATTGCGGGCTTTCCTCGGCCAGCCAGATGTAGCGCCGCACGCCGATGGCCATGCGCTGGGCACCTTCCTCGACCCCCTGCTGGCTGGCCGTGATGCGGCGGCACAGCGTGTCGGCCAGCAGCAGCGCAACCGCGCTGGCGACTTCCTCCTTGGTCTTGAAATGGTTGTAGACCGTGGCCGTGGTCATGGACGCGACCGAGGCGATCTCCTGCATCGTCGCTTCGGCGTAGCCACGCGCGCCGAAGACCCGGATCGCGGCCTGCACCAGCTGCACCCGCGTGCGCTCGCGCTTGAGCAGCCCGGCCTGGGGGGACCGCCACACACTTTCGGCCAGGTCCTCTGGCAAAGGTGATATGGACGGCAGACCAAAACTTACGCCATCATCCATTTTTATACGCACCGACCATTTTTGGTTCATCCATCCATTTGAGAGGGAGTTTGCCATGCCGCCTGATCTCCGCCTCGGCCATCTGGTTTTCGAAGGTCGCCGTCCCGCGCGGCCGGCCACGAAGGTATCCCCATGAGCGGCACGGGCAGGCGCTGGCTCAAGCGCATCGGGCTGGCCTTGGCGCTGCTGGTGGCGCTGGCCGCAGCCGCGCTGTTCGGCGGCGACCAATTGGCGCGCCAGAAGATGCAGCGCAAGATCGACCTCAAGGTCGCGGGCGTGGCCTTTCGCGACGACCCGGCGGCCATCGAACGCGGGCGCTATCTCTTCGCCTCGCGCGGCTGCGTCGACTGCCACGGCGCCCATGGCGGCGGCGCGATGTTCCTCGACGACGGCAAGGGCATGCGCATCAAGGGGCCGAACATCAGCCCCGGGCCCGGCAGCGTCGTCGCGGCCTACACCCCGGCCGACTGGGAGCGCACGATCCGCCATGGCGTCAATCCGGTGGGCCGGGCGCTGATGGTGATGCCGAGCGAGGACTACAACCGCTTCACCGACGACGACTTGGCCGCCCTGGTCGCCCATCTGCGTCACATGCCGCCCGCGGAGGGTGGTGRCCCCGTGGTCGAGCTGCCGCTGCCGGTGCGCGCCTTCTATGGCTTCGGGCTGATCAAGGACGCCGCGGCCAGGATCGACCACGCGCGCCCGCCCGAGCAGCCGGTGCCCGAGGGCGTGACGCTGAAGCATGGCGCCTATGTCGCGAACATGTGCCTGGGCTGCCACGGCGAGAGGCTCAACGGCGGCAAGGTCCCCGGCGGACCGCCCGACTGGCCCGCGGCGGCCAATCTCACGCCCGGCGAAGGCACGGCCATGGCGCTCTATGCCGATGCGGAGGCTTTCCGGAAGCTATTCAAGAGCGGCACGCGGCCCGATGGCACGGCGGTGCAGGTGATGCCCTTCGGTTCGCTGCGCGAGATGAGCGACACCGACGTGCGGGCGCTGTACCTGTACCTGAGGAGCCTGCCGCCGAGCCCGCACGGATAGGCGGGCGGCGGCCGGCAGGCGGTCGCGCAGCGCCCGCAACGTCGATCAAACGGGTCTGGCAGGGGCAGGGCATCGTCGCGAGAATCCTCTCCTGCCACTTCAAAGGAGACACCGCCATGTCAAGACGCCGTCTGGTCTGCAGCGCGATTCTGGCGCTCAGCGCCACGCTGGCCTCACACGGGGCCCTGGCGCAATCCTTTCCCAGCAAACCCATCACGGTGGTGGTGCCAAACCCGCCCGGTGGCGTGGTCGACTCGTCCGCGCGACTGGTCGCCGACCCGTTGACGAAGCTGTTCGGCCAGGCCGTGATCATCGACAACCGCGGCGGCGCCAGCGGCAATATCGCCTACCAGATGGTCGCGCGGGCACCGAAGGACGGCTACACGCTGCTGGCGTCGTACTCGGCCTACCACGTCGGCAATCCGGCGCTGTTCCCCAAGCTGCCCTGGGAGCAGAAGGACCTGGCGCCGGTGGCGCTGATCGCCACCGCCACCAACGTCATCACCGCCCATCCGTCGGTTCCGGCGACCAACCTGAAGGAGTTCATCGCCTACGTGAAGAAGAACCCTGGCAAGGTGAACTATGCCTCGCAGGGCAATGGCTCCCTGTCGCATATCGGCACCGAACTGTTCGACCAGTCCACGCAGACGGAAATGACGCACGTGCCCTACAAGGGCTCGGGCCCGGCGATCCAGGACGTGCTGAGCGGCCAGGTGCAGGTGTTCATCACGACCCCGCCTTCGGTGATGGGGCATGTGCAGAGCGGCAAGCTCAAGGCCTTCGCGGTTACCAGCAAGACGCGCCATCCGATGCTGCCCGATGTGCCGACGACGGCCGAGGCCGGGCTGCCGGGCTTCGAGCTCGAGGCCTGGGTCGGCCTGTTCGCGCCGGCCGGCACGCCGCCCGACGTGATCGCCAAGCTTTCCGAGGGCGTGAAGAAGGCGCTGGAACTGCCCGAGACGAAGAAGCGCGCCGAGACGCTGGGGATCGAGGCACACTACCTGGGCCCGGACGCCTTGGCCGCCCTGGTCAGGAAGGACACCGAGTACTGGGGCAAGGTGATCAAGGCCCGCAACATCAAGGCCGACTGAATCGGCGGGCCGAAGAGAGCAGGGGCCCCGATTCAGTCGACCTTCGCGCCGGAGGCCCTGACCACGGCGCCCATCGCGTCCCAGTCGGCCCGCAGCAGCTTCTGGAACGCCTCGACGCTCTGGCTGCGCGGCTCGATGCCCAGGCGCTTGAAGCGCTCCTGGATCGCCGGATCTGCCAGCACCTTGTTGGTGGCCGCATGGAGCCGGTCGACCTCGGCCCTGGGCGTGCCGGCCGGCGCCAGCAGGCCGATCCACGAGTCGAAGGCGTAGCCCGGCAGTCCGCTCTCGGCCACCGTGGGCAGCGTGGGCAGGAACGGGCTGCGCGCTTCGCCGGTCGAGGCCAGCAGCTTCATGCGGGCGTCGTTCTGGAATCCGATCACGCCGATGCTCGACGAGATCACCGCCTGGACGCGGCCGGCCAGCACCTCGTTGACCGCTTCGCCGGTCGACTTGGTCGGGATGTGCGTCATCTGCAGGCCGGCCTTGGCGAGGAAGGAGGCCATCGCGAGATGGGTGGCGCTGCCATTGCCCGCCGAGGCATAGTTGTACTTGCCCGGGTTGGCCTTCACCAGCTTGATGAAATCGGCCGTGTTGGCGACGTTGAGATCGCCGGCCACGGCAAGCACGTAGCCTGCGTTGCCGATGTTGGCGATGGCGACGAAATCCTTCAGCGGATCGTAGGGCAGCTTGCCGTAGAGAAAGCCAGCGATGTGGTGGCTCGCCGCCGCGAGCACCAGCGTGTTGCCGTCCGGCGGTGACTTGGCGACGATGGCTGCACCCACCGTACCGCCCGCGCCGGCCCGGTTGTCGACGATCACCGAGGCGTTGAGCGCGACGCCGAGTTCGTTGTTGAAGGCACGCGCCACGGTGTCCTGCACGGCGCCGGTGCCGAAGGGCACGACGATGCGGATGACGCGCTGCTGCGCCTGTGACGGCAGCGCGGCGGCCAGCGCCAGGCCGGCGGCGGCGGCGGTCACGGAACGGCGGGTGAACGGAGTCGACATGGGTGTGTTTTTCTTGGTGGATGGATGGAAGGTGATGCGCGCTCAACGGCCGCCGACCGGGAGCCAGCGCTCCACCAGTTTCGCGAAGTAGCTGGCGCCGATCGGGATGATCTGGTCGTTGAAGTCGAAGGAGGTGTTGTGGATGATGCACGGGCCCGGGCCATGGCCATCGAGCCGATGGTCGCCGTCGCCATTGCCCAGGAAGGCGTAGCAGCCGGGGCGCGCCATCAGCATGTGGGCGAAATCCTCGGCGCCCATCACGGCGGGGAAGTCGTCGGTGACCATGTCGGCGCCGACCACCTCGCGCATCACTTCGGCCGCGAAGCGGGCCTCGGCCGGGTGGTTGACGACCGGCGGCGAGGCCCGCACGAAACTCACCTCCGCCGTGCACTCATGCGCCTCGGCGATGCCCTGGGCCACGGTGCGCAGGCGCTCCTCGATCCGGTCCAGCGCGTCGATCGAGAAGGTGCGCACCGTGCCGCCCACCGAGGCGAGGTCCGGGATCACGTTCGGCGCGTCGGAGCCCTGAAGCTGCGTGACCGCGAGCAGCGCGCGCTCGGTGCTCGCGATGGTCCGCGGCACGAGGGCCGACAGCGCCTGCGCCAGCGCGACGACCGCGCCGACCGGATCGATGCCGGTGTGCGGCATCGACGCATGCGTGCCGCGACCGCGCAGCGTGATCTTGTAGGTGTTGCTCGATGCCATCAGCGCGCCCTCGTTGAGCGCGAAGCGGCCGACATCGCCGACCGGGAAGTTGTGCAGGGCGAACACCGCGTCGCAGGGAAAGCGCTCGAACAGGCCGTCCTGGATCATCTTCTTCGCGCCCGCCTTGCCCATCTCCTCGGCCGGTTGGAAGATGAAGTTCACGGTGCCGTCGAAGGCCGCGCCCTGCTGCGCCAGGTGCCAGGCGGCGGCCAGCAGCATCGTGGTGTGGCCGTCATGGCCGCAGGCGTGCATCCGGCCAGCGTGGGTCGACTTGTGGGCGAATTCGTTGGCCTCGTGCAGCGGCAGCGCGTCCATGTCGGCACGCAGGCCGATGGTGCGGCTGCCGCCGCCGCGGCGCAGCACGCCGACGACGCCGGTGCCGGCGATGCCGCGGTGCACCTCGATGCCCCATTCCTCGAGCAGGCCGGCGACCTTCTCGCAGGTGCGGTGCTCCTCGAAGCCGAGTTCGGGATGGGCGTGGATGTCGCGGCGGATGGCGACGAAACGGGAGACGTCGGCGAAGGAGTCGGCAAGCTTCATGGAATGTGGTGCAGGCAGGGCTACGAGAAAACGATAGCAGCGCATTCTGACGCAGGCCGACTACGATGCGCAGCACGACTGTTGGAGGCCCCGATGAGCAACGAACTGCGCAACAAGCTGCATGAACTGCAGCAGCTGTCGAACAACGCCCCCGATGCGCCCACCCGCGCCATCATCGAGGCGCTGCGGCTGCAGACCGCGATCCTCAACGAACGGCTGTTCCGGATCGAGCTGCAGCTGAGCGAGACCCCCAAGCGCACCGACACGGCCTGAGCGGGCCGCGCCTGGCGCTCAGCCGCGCTGCTCGGCGTTGCGCTTGCGCGTCGCGGCAGCCTTCTTGGCCGAGGCCGAGCGCTCCGCGGCGGTGCGCGACGCCGAGGCCGCGCCACCCAGGCGGCCGCCCTTGTGCGCCGGTGCATGGTTCTCGGCCTTGCCGCGTCCGCTGCCGCTCTTCTTGCCGCCGCCGGTCTCTGCGTTCACGGTGGCCCAGGCGCGCCGCTCGGCTTCGCCCTTGCCGACGCCGCGGTGTTCGTAGCCCTTCTCGATGTGCTCGGCCTGGCGCTTCTGCTTGTCCGTGTAGGACGATTTGTCACCCCTTGGCATGTGTGGCTCCTTCCGTGGATGAGCTTGTCGTTGTCGAGCGCGGCCCGCGCTTCGAAAGTAGGAAAAGTCAGGCGCTGGAGGTCGGCTGTTCGGCCGCTTCCTACAACGCCCCCGATCCGCTACCTTTAAGCTCCACGAGGCATCGAGGAGCGAGCATGAAGAGACAACACATTGCCGCATGCGCCGGCCTGTCCATCCTGGTCGGTTTCGCGGCCGCGACCGCGGGCTATGCGGCATTGCGGCTGCACGAGTCGACCCGGCTGGCGCGCCGGGCCCGTCCGTTCGAGCGCTACGCGCAACCCGAAGGCGCGCGCCTGCTGGTGGTCGGGGACAGCACGGCCGGCGGCGTCGGCGCCAGCGCCCCGGAATACAGCCTGCCGGGCATGCTGTCGCGCGCCAACCCGTCCCTCACCGTGGTCAACAAGGCAGAGCCCGGAGCGCGCTTCGCCGACATCCTGGCGCAGCTCGAAGGCAACGAGCGCTTCGACGCGGTGCTGGTCCTCGGCGGCGCCAGCGACGTGCTGCACACGACCCGCGACGCCGCCCTGCGCGACATCCTCCAGCGCGTGGCGCAGCGCGCGCGGGTGCGCGCCGAGGTGGTGGTCTTCATGCCGCCCGGCAACCTCGGCAACCTGCGCTTCCTGCTGCCGCCCTGGAACTGGTGGATGACCTACCGGGCACGCCGGCTCCAGGCCATCGTGGCCGAGGTGGCGCAGGCGAACGGCGCCCTCCACGTGTCGCTGTTCATGGAGCGTGACGACGACCCCTTCGCCCGCCATCCCCGGCGCCTGAGCTCCCGCGACGGGATGCACCCGAGCGACGCCGGCTACGAACTCTGGCAGCGCGAGCTCGAGACCCAGGCCCAGTTGTCGGCCAAGCTGCGCAAGATCGGCCGCAGCGCCGCGGTACGCGGCCCCGTGATCTGAGGCCCCACGCTCTTCACTGCGTGTAGTCGCTGCCTCCCGTGGGGGCGCAGGCCGCCTTGGGGCGGCGCGGCGCCGGCCTCTCTTCCCGGCGCGTCAACGCGGTCGCGAACAGCGGCTCGACTTGCCACCAGGCCGGTAGCAGCGCGCGGATCTCCTGCCGCGCGAAGCGGTCGTCGAGCAGGTAGAGCACACCCGCATCGGTCTCGCTGCGAATCACGCGGCCGGCCGCCTGCACCACCTTCTGCAGGCCCGGGTACACGTAGGTGTACTCGTAGCCGTCGCCGAACAGCGCATCCATGCGTTCGCGCATCACCTCGTTGGGCTCGTTGTGCTGCGGTAGCCCGAGGCTGGCGACGAAGGCGCCGACCAGGCGATCGCCCGGCAGGTCGACGCCCTCGCCGAAGGCGCCTCCGAGCACCGCGAAGCCGACGCCCTGGCCGCCGGCCACGAAGCGCGCCAGGAAGGCGTCGCGCTCGGCCTCGCGCATGCCGCGCGACTGGCTCCAGGCCGGCACCCTGGGGTGGCGCCGCTCGAAGGCGGCCGAAGCGCTGGCCAGGTAGTCGAAGCTGCTGAAGAAAGCCAGGTAGTTGCCCGGCCGCTGGGCGAATTGGGCCGCGATGATGTCGATCAATGCGTCCAGCGAGCGGTCGCGGTCGCGAAAGCGGGTCGACAGGTCCATCGCAACCCGCACCGTGAGCTGCTCGCTGCGGAACGGCGAACCCACATCCAGTGTCGCCGTGTCCTCGGGCAGGCCCAGCATGTCGCGGTAGAAGGAGAAGGGCGCCAGCGTGCCCGAGAAGCAGGCGGCCGAGGCGGCATCCGCGAAGCGTGCCTGCAGGAAAGGCCCCGGCACCAGGTTGCGGATCGCCAGGGCACGCGCGCCGTCGGCACCCAGCGTCGCCTCGAACACCGAATGCTTGCCGAAGTTGTCGGCTAGGCGGGCGAACTGCAGCAGGTCGAAGAAGCACTGCTGCAGCGCGCCCGGCGGCTCGTCGGGCCGCGCCGCGAAGTGCTCGGCCAGCAGCGAGACCGCCTCCTGAAGCGCCCGCGCGAAACGCTCCGGGATCTGATCGTGAGGCTGGTAGGCGGCGACCTGGTCGCGCTGGAGCAGTTGCCATTCGCGCTCGAGACTGGCCAGCGATTTCCGAATCAGCGGCGGCGCCTTGGCGCGCACCGCCTCGAGCGCCTGCGCTTCGAGCTGCGCCGAGTACATGCCGCGCGCCCGCTCCAGCAGGTTGTGGGCCTCGTCGACCAGCAGGGCGACACGCCATTCCTCGTCCTTGGTGAGCGCGTAGAGGAAGGCGCTGCCGTCGAAGTAGTAGTTGTAGTCGCCGACCACCACGTCGCTCCAGCGCACCAGCTCCTGCGCCAGGAAGTACGGACAGACCTCGTGCCCCATGGCGATTCCGCGAAGCGCCTCGCGATCGAGCCAGGCGGCCTCGACGGCCTCGCGGCGGGCAGCGGGCAGGCGGTCGTAGAACCCGCGCGCCCGCGGACAGTCGTCGCCGTTGCAGGCCCGCCCGGGGTATTCGCAGACCTTCTCGCGCGCCGCCAGCTCGAGGACCCGGAGCGGCGCCCGGTCGCGGCCCAGGACCTGCAGGGCGCCGAGCGCGACCGCACGGCCCGAAGTCTTGGCGGTCAGGAAGAAGATCTTGTCGAGCTTCTGCGCCAGTCGCGCCTTGAGCAGCGGGAACAGGGTGGCGACGGTCTTGCCGATGCCGGTCGGCGCCTGGGCCAGCAGCGGACGGCCGGAGGTGGCCGATCGGTACACGGCCTGCGCCAGTTCGCGCTGGCCGGGCCGGAAGCCGCCGTGCGGGAAGGCGAGGGCCGAAAGTGCCGGGTCGAGCGCTGCGCGATGGGCCGCCTCTTGCTCGGCCCAGGCCAGGTAGCGCCCGCAAAGCGCCTCGAAGTGCTGCTGCAGTTCGGCCTGGGTCCAGCGTTCCTCGAGCACCGTTTCCTTCTCGGTGACGAGGTCGAGATAGACCAGCGCGACGTCGAGCGCGGCCAGCGCGTCGCGCTGGCACAGCATCCAGGCGTAGCTTCGGGCCTGGGCCCAGTGGAGCGCACGGTGGTTGGCCTTGATGCGCTCGAAGTCGCCACGATAGGTCTTGATCTCCTCGACCCGCCGGCGCCCCGGGTCGTAGCCGTCGGCGCGGCCACGCACCTGCAACCGGCCGAACCGGGTCGACAGGCCGACTTCGCTCTCGTAGTCGAGTCCGCGGCGCGCCTGCACCAGTCGGTGACCTGCCAGGCCCTCCTGGGCGCTGGGCGCCGGCACGAAGCGCAGATCGAGGTCGCCGGCCTTGGCCGCGAAGGCGCAGAGCGTGCGGACCGACACCGTGAGCGGCGCGTCGGCGGGGGAAGAAGAAAKGGCGGCCATGGGGCTGGATGAATATACAGCGCGCCGCCGTCTTTCCCTATGTCAATGAAACGACCCCCAGCGCCACCGAAGCCGCCGCCATCGCCGCGGTCGCCAGCCAGCCCAGCACTTTCCACTTGCGCGGCATCACCATCGGACCCATCACCTTGCTGCTCGAGGCCGCGATCATGACGGCGACCATCACCGGCACCGAGATCACGGCATTGATCACCGCCGCCCAGTACAGGGCCGAGATCGGGTTCAGCCCGGACAGGCTGATGCCGACGCCGAGCAGCATCGCGGTCGCGAGGATGGAGTAGAAGCTGCGGCCGTGCGCCAGGCTCAGGTCGAGTCCCTTGTGCAGGTGGAAATAGCTGGCCACCGCCTCGGCCGCCGAGCCGGCGAGCACCGGCAGCGCCAGCATGCCGGTGCCGAGGATGCCGAGCGCGAAAAGCCAGAAGGCGAACTCGCCGGCGATCGGCTTCAGTGCGGCGGCCGCCTGGGCGGTAGTCTCGATCTGGGTCTGGCCATGGGCATGCAGCGTCGCCGCCGTGGCGGTGATGATGAAAAAGGCGATCAGATTCGAGAAGCCCATGCCAACCGCGGTGTCCAGGCGCAGCCGGCGCAGTTGCCGGCGTGCCTGCTCTGGCGCGACGCGCAGCGGTTGGTCGTCAGCCACGCGCTTGATCTCCTGCACCTCCTGGGAAGCCTGCCAGAAGAACAGATAGGGACTGATCGTGGTGCCGAGGATCGCGACCACCGTGGTGACGTACGCGCGGCTCCAGTGGAAGGTCGGCGCGAAGGTGCCCCGCAGCGCCGCGGCCCAGTCGACGTCGACCGCGAACACCACGCCCACATAGGCGAACAGCGAAAGGGTCAGCCACTTGAGCACCCGCACGTAGCGCTCGTAGGGCAGGAACACCTGCAGCAGCAAGGACACGATGCCGAAGCCGACCGCATACCCCGCCGGCCGGCCGGGCAACACCAGCGCGGCCGAGTCGCCCATTGCGCTCAGGTCGGCGCCGAGGTTGATGACGTTGGCGACCAGCAGTAGCAGCACCAGCGACGCCACCAGCCACCGGGGGCAGATGCGCGCAAAGGTCTCGGTCAGGTTCTTGCCGGTGACGCGGCCGATGCGGGCGCTGGCCAGCTGGATGCCCATCATCAGCGGATATGTGAACAGCAAGATCCAGCCGACGCCGTAGCCGAACTGCGCACCCGCCTGCGAATAGGTGGCGATGCCGCTCGGATCATCGTCGGCGGCGCCGGTGATAAGGCCCGGGCCGAGCTTGGACCACCAGTGTTGCTTCCCGGTCTTCTCAGTCGTCGCTGCCGGGCTCGCGGGCGCCGAAGGGGTGCTCATTGGGGGCTTCCTGGTGGACGGGGTGATGCAGATTTGCCATGCCCCGGAACCCAAGGCATAGGTGAAGGTCGCGGCGCGCTGTCAGACTGCATCGAGTCTGCACCCTGCACGCGGCCTTGGACGACACCGAGGGCGTTCCGCCTTGCTTACGGTGAACCCCTTTACTTTCCACCCATTCCAGGAGCAGGCAGCATGAACTCGTCCCATGACCCATCGGACGCCGACACGGGCGGCGTCGCCGTCGAGCATCGCAAGGTACAGCGCGAACAGGACGCCAAGGACCGCGCCGCCGGCACCCCCGCCGGCAGCGACAAGGCGGTGCAGGCGGGCCATCGCCCCGAACCCGAGAATCCGATGCCCGGCCAGCACCTCAAGAAGCCCGGCCTGGAGGCCGAGATGGACCTGCAGCCGCGCTTCATGGCCTCGGGCTACCTGGGCAGCGGCAAGCTCAACGGCATGGTGGCCCTGGTGACCGGCGGCGACTCGGGCATCGGCCGCGCGGTGGCCCTGCTCTATGCACGCGAAGGCGCCGAGGTGGCGATCGTCTACCTGCAGGAGGAGCAGGTCGACGCCGAGGAGACCAAGCGCTGCATCGAGGCCGAGGGCAAGCACTGCGTGCTGATCCCGGGCGACGTGCGCGACCCGGCCTTCTGCCAACGAGCGGTCGACGAGACTGTGCAGGCCTTCGGCAAGCTCGACATCCTGGTTAACAACGCCGCCTTCCAGCTGCACGCGGCAGCCATCGAGGACATCACGGACGAGCGCTTCGAACTCACCCTGCGGACCAACGTGTTCGGCTACTTCCAGATGGCCCGTGCCGCCGTGCCGCACCTGCCGCGTGGCGGCTCGATCATCAACACCGGCTCAGTGACCGGACTGGAAGGGAGCGCAGAGCTGCTCGACTATTCGACCACCAAGGGCGCCATCCACGCCTTCACGAAGGCGCTCGCCAGCAACCTGCTGGACAAGGGGATTCGCGTCAACGCGGTGGCGCCGGGGCCGGTGTGGACGCCGTTGAACCCGGCCGACCGCCCGGCCGAGGACGTCAAGGACTTCGGCAGGCACACCGACATGAAACGGCCGGCGCAACCCGAAGAGCTGTCGCCGGCCTATGTGTTCCTGGCGGCACCCTGCTGTGCCAGTTACATCACCGGCATCGTGCTACCGATCACGGGGAGCGTGGGGGCGGTGTAGCAGCAGGTGCGGTGCTCGCCTGCGACATCATGGTGCCACCCGGCGGCGTCGCCGCGATGCCGCTGCGGTCCTGCGCCGATGGCGGCGGGCCGGAGCCGCGCAGGCTGGCCAGCTTGCCCAGCGCGTCGAACCAGAACGGCGCGCCCAGGCTCACCGCCACGGCGGTCACGAGCCAGCCGATGACCACCAGCGCGACATTGCCGGTGCGCTTCCAGCCGCRGGCCGGATCGGCCGCCGACGCGCCGTGGCCTTCGCAGTTCGCGCCGAGCACGTTGGGCACGACGTGGATTCCAGCCCATCGGCAGGCCGACATTCTTGAGTCCGTTGATCTCGTTCAGACGGGTGCAGAAGCTCCTGACCTGGGGATCGTCGAGCCGGTCGCAATCGCCGGCCTTGGCGGGCGCTTCGGGTGCGCCGGCCTCGGCCATCTTCTTCAGCGCCTGGACGAACTCGGTCGGCGATGGTGGCCGCGCGCCGCCCGGGCAGCGCTCGACCAGCGAGGCGATCAGCGAGGTGACCACGATGTCGGCACCCATGTAGGAGGGCCGCGGCGTGCCGCCCGCGGTCTCCTTGGAAAGCGACAGCAGCAGCGGGTGCTGCATCAGCTTCTTCGCGAAGTCGGGGTCGTCGCCGACGAAGGAGGCCAAGGCCTGCATCAGGATCCTGCCCCGCGATCCCCAGGCCGACGACCAGCGCTCGCGCACCGCGGTCAGCAGCAGGCTGGTAATCGCGAACACCAGGGCCAAGCCCAGTGCCACCTCGATCATCCGTGTGCTCATGGATCGCTCCGATTCGCCGGTTGTCGAAACTTGTAGCACCGGGGCGGCTGGGCTGGAACCTTCCTTTCGGACGATGCCTTTGTGCCGGGGGCGGCGTCTCCGGATCGGCATTCGCCTTAGACTTCCGGACCAAAAACCGGCCATGCCGGGTCTTACTTCTCCCGCCACACGTCCAATGAAAATCACCGCCAATACCGTCGTCACCCTGCGCTACAAGGTGGCCGACGCCACCACCGGCAAGCTCGTCGAGGAAAGCCGCGACCCCATGGTCTACCTGCACGGCGGCTACGACAACACCTTCCCCAAAGTCGAGGCAGCGCTCGAAGGCAAGGAAGCCGGCTTCCAGACCACGCTCAGCCTGCAGCCCGAAGACGCCTTCGGCCTGCGCGACGAAGCCCTGGTGCGGACCATCCCGAAGAGCGAGTTCCCGCCCGGCGTCAAGGTCGGCGGCCAGTTGGAGGGCCGCAACGACCAGGGCGAGCAGCAGGCCTTCACCGTCATGAAGATCAAGGGTCCCCAGGTGATCCTCGACGGCAATCACCCTCTGGCCGGCAAGGCGCTGAAGTTCAGCGCGACCGTCACGGGTGTGCGTCTGGCCACCGAGGAAGAGATCGCGCATCGCCACGTGCATGGCGATCATGGGCACCATCACTAGGGGCTGACTGCAGGCGCACGGCGACGTCGAGTTGTTGGAGCAGGGCCGTCTCGACCAGCACCAGCCGCGCCAGGCTTTGCAAGTCGGCCTCGGTGGGCCCCGGTCCCTCGCCCTGCAGTTGCTTGCGGAATTCAGAGACGATGCGGGCGTGCGCCAGTGCGCGCGTGTCGCTCGCCGTGGCCGCGACAAGCCTCAGGGTGCTCACTTCCGCGTCGAACGAAGCATCCATCGCTGTTCCCCGTCGAGGTTGGTCAAGCCGGCGATTTTCTGGATCGGCCGATCCGCACGTTGTAGGCCGAGAGCCCGGATCCGCCGCGGGCACTTCCCTCGCGGCGCTGTCCCGCCCGTCGCGCCACAGCGTTCCACCGGCGGGCCTTTCGCGCTGCCGCGCCGGCCCCATCTTCAGTGGATCCGCCCTCTCGCCAGACCTAACGAAAGCGCCACCATGACCACCTCCGCTGCCAGCCCCGTCGTCCAGATCAAGTCCCTCGGTTTCCCCTGGGAGACGATCGATCCCTTTCTGTTCTGCGCCTACCATGACGACGCCTACCCGCGGGCCAACTCGCAGATGGGCCCGGACGCCCCGCTCGCGGGCCGCGACCTGGGCCAGGACTTCAGCCGCAAGGACGGCTGGAGCATGTACCACGGCGATCCGGTGCCGGGCTTCCCGGGACATCCGCATCGCGGCTTCGAGACCGTGACCATCGTGCGCAAGGGGCTGGTCGATCACTCCGATTCGCTCGGCGCGACCGCCCGCTTCGGYGGCGGCGATGTCCAGTGGCTCACGGCCGGCAAGGGCATCGTGCACGCCGAGATGTTTCCGCTGCTGAACGCCGACGCCGCCAACCCGCTCGAGCTGTTCCAGATCTGGCTCAACCTGCCGGCGCGCAGCAAGATGGCCGAGCCGCATTTCACGATGTTCTGGGCCGAGGACGTCCCGCGCTTCACCGCCATGGATGCCGAAGGCCGCAAGACGGAGGTCGCGAGCGTCGCCGGCCGGATCGCGCCGATCGCCGGCGCGCCCGGCGCCGGCGGGCCGCTGGCGCCGCCGCCGGATTCCTGGGCGGCTCAAGCCGATGCCGACGTCGCGATCTGGACGATCCGGATGGAGCCGCATGCACGCTGGACGCTGCCCGCAGCCACCGGCGAGGGCACCCGCCGCAGCCTCTACTTCTTCAAGGGTCGTTCGGTGGCGGTGGCCGGAGAAGGGGTCGAAGCCCGCGCGGCGATCGAGCTGCGTGCCGACGCCGCGGTCGAACTGGCCAACGGCGAGGAGGTCAGCGAGTTCCTGGTGCTGCAGGGCCGTCCGATCGGCGAACCGGTGGTGCAGTACGGGCCCTTCGTGATGAACAGCCAGGCCGAGATCGCGCAGACCATGGCCGACTACCGCCGCACCCAGTTCGGCGGCTGGCCCTGGCCCGATCACGCGCCGGTGCATGGGCGCGACCCGGCCCGCTTCGCGCGCCATCCAGGCGGGCGCGAGGAGAAGCCGCAGGATCACGACGCGGCACGGTAGGCCGGGGTCGGACTATTCCGGCGCGATCCCTGCGCGGTGCGCCAACGCCCGGTAGCGCGAGATCTCGCCCTCCATCTGGCTGCGGAACGCCGCCGCGCCGATGACCACCGGCTCCATGCCCTGGGCCCGAAGCTGGGCCTGCAGGGCGGGGTCGGCCATCGTCGCGCGGACATCGCGCACCAGCCTGTCGATCACCGGCTGCGGCGTCCGGGCCGGCGCGGCAAAGCCGTACCAGGCATCGAAAGTCGCTTCGGGCAGCTTCAGCTCGGCCAGCGTCGGCACCTCCGGCAGCAGGCTCGAGCGCGTGGCGCCGACGATGCCGAGCGCCCGCAGCTTGCCGGAGCGCACATGGGGCACCGCCGAAGCCACGGTGTCGATGCCCATTTCGATCTCGCCGCCGATCAGCGCGATCGCGCCCTGGCTGCTGCCCTTGTACGGCACGTCCTGCAGCTGGACGCCGGCGGCCAGCGCGAGCAGCTCGCCGGCCAGGTGCGGTCCGGAACCGGTGCCGAAAGTCGCATAGCGAACACCCATCGGCTTGGCCTTGGCCGCGGCGACCAGTTCCGCCACCGAATGCCATGGCGCGCCGGCGTTGACCACCAGCACCAGCGGCGTGCGGGCCACGATCGCGATCGGTGCCAGGTCGCGCACCGGGTCGTACGGCAGCTTCGCGCGCAGGGCCGGATTGACGCTGTAGCTGGTGGAGCCCGACAACAGCAAGGTGTAGCCGTCGGGCGCCGCCTTGGCCACCGCGTCGGTGCCGATGATGGTCGAGGCCCCGGGCTTGTTGTCGATCACCACCGGCTGCTTGAGCCGCTCGGCCAGCTTCTGGCCCATGGCCCGCGCCACTAGGTCGGTGCCGCCGCCCGGCGGGAAGGGCACGACCAGTTTCACGGGCTTGCTGGGCCAGGCGTCCTGCGCCCAGCCCGGCAAGGCGAATGCGGCCGCGGCGGCCAGGGCGAGCGCGGACAGGCCGCGGCGGGAGAGGGTTGTGTTCATGAGCGGAAGGGATCGAAGAGTCAATGGGAAGCTGAGGTCGAAGACAGCGCACCGGCCTGCCAGGGCGCCTGGCCGGCCTCGCCGAGGTCCCAGTACAGGCCGGCCATGAGCTGCAGGCCCTCGCGGGCCAGCGGCGCCAGCAGGTGTTCGTTGGGCGCGTGCTGCGCGCAGGCCGGATAGGAATGCGGCACCCAGAGCGTCGGCAGTCCCAGCAGGCCGGCGAAGACGTCGTTCGGCAGCGAACCCGCGAGATTCGGCAGCAGGTCGGCGCGCTGGCCGCAGCTTTTCGCGATGGAGCGCTGGGCCCAGTCGACCCACGGGTTCTCGACATCGAGCCGGGTCGCGGCGCCGGCCAGCGTGACCTCCACCTCGACCTGCTCGAAGCCGCGCGCATTCAGGTGCGCACGCACGATCCGGGCAAGATCCTGCCAGGGCGTGCCGACCACGAAGCGCAACTGGCAATGCGCCACCGCCTCGCCAGGGATCGCGTTGACCGGCCGTTGCGCCGAGCCGGCGCCGAGCGCCAGCACCTCAATCGTGTTCCAGGCCATCAGGCGCTCGGCCGGACTCAGCCCCGGCTCGCCCCAGCCGTCATCGAGGGCCGGGTCCTCGGCGCCGCCGCCGATCGCGATGTCGGCCAGCGCCGCGCGCACCGGCTGCGGGATCGGCGGCGGGCGCAGGGCCTCCACCAGGATCCGGCCGTTGGCGTCCGTGAGCGACGCCACCGCATGGCTCAGAACGGTTGCCGGATTGGCGAGCACGCCGCCCCAGTTGCCCGAGTGATAGCCGCGTGGCCGGGCCCGCAGGCGCAGGCTGAAGTTGACCGCACCGCGCGAGCCGAGAAACAGCGTCGGCCGGGCAGCGCTCACGCGCGGGCCGTCACAGGCGATCAGCAGGTCGGCTCGCAGTTTCTCGCGCTGCTGCTCGCAGACCGCCTGCAGGCCGGGCGAGGCGGCTTCCTCGCCCATCTCGATCAGCCACGTGAGGTTGTAGCCCAGCCGGCCGCCACGGGCGCGCAGCGCGGCGGCCAAGCCGCCCAGGTTGATCGAGTGCTGGCCCTTGTTGTCGGCGGTACCACGGCCGTACCAGCGATCGCCGCGGACGGTCAGCGACCAGGGCCCGAGCCCTTCGGCCCAATGCGCGTCCTGTCCGCTGACCACGTCGCCGTGGCCGTAGCTCAGCACCGTGGGCAGTTCGGCGACCTCGATCCGGCGGGCGATCAGGAAGGGGCCGCCGTCGGGGACCGGATTGGCAATCACTTCGCAGCCGAAGCCGAGCGCCTCGAGCGGCGGCACCAGCTCGTCGCGCAGGTACGCCTCGAGCGCGGGCGTGGCAGCACCGGTGTCGCTCTCGGTGCGAAAGGCGATGCGCCGCTGCAGATCGGCAAAGAAGGCGCCATCGTCGAAATAGGCGGCGGCGGCCGCCAGGGCGTGGGTTCGTTTCATGGATAGATTGCTCGCGTTTCGTGGCAGTGCTGCAAGTACAAGGCCTGGAAGGCTTTGCTTCCATCATCGTTTTGGCACACTCCCATTGCCTTTTAGGCAATAGCCGATCCACCATGACACCTCCCTTGCTCAGCATCCCGATGCGCCACTTCCTCGAAGTGGCACGCAGCGGCTCGGTCAACCAGGCCGCGGCACGGCTGTTCGTGGCGCCCTCGGCGGTCAGCCGCCAGGTCGCCAAGCTGGAGGATGCCCTGGGCACGCCGCTGTTCGAGCGGCACGCGCGCGGCATGTCGCTCACCGCCGCGGGCCGGCAGCTGTCGGCGCACCTGCACAACGCGGTGCTCGATGCCGAGCAGGTGATCGAGCAGGTGCGCGACCTCGGCGGCCAGCAGGCCGGCCGGGTCCGCATGGCCTGCACCGAGGGCTTCGCCTCCCACTTCATGCCGGCCGTGGTGGGTGGATTCAGGGACGCGAATCCGGGCAGCCGGATCGAACTGCACGTGGGGTCGCCCGACGAGGTGAGCCTGCTGCTGACACGCGGCGAGACCGACCTGGCGCTCAAGTACGTGGTGGCGCCCGAGCCCGGCCTGAAGATCGAGCATGCCGCGCCCGCGCCCGTGTACGCCGTGCTGCGCCCCGACCACCCACTGGCGCGCCAGCGGCTGCTGCAGGTGGCCGAGGTGGTGCGCTATCCCCTGATCGTCGGCAGCAAGGGCGTGACCACGCGCCAGTTGTTCGACCAGGCCTGCAGCGTGCTGGGCCTGCAATACCGGCCGGCCTTCGTCAGCAATTTCTCGTCCGCCCAGCTGCCGCTGCTGCGCACCCCCGACGTGCTGCTGGCAGGCCACCTGACCGTGGTGCACTTGATCAACGCGGGCGAGGTCGTCGCTCGCCCTTTCGCCGATGCACCGCTGCAGCAGCGCCGGCTGCAACTGCTTTCGCTCGAGGGCCGCACGCTGACGCCGCCGGTGCAGGCCTTCGTGCAGCACCTGGTGCGGGCGATCACGCAGGCGAGCCGACGCAAGCTGGGACGCGCCAGGCCCTCGTGAGCCGGCGCTTTCAGGTCCTTCGCGCCGCCACCTCCCTGATCAGGCCCCAGACCCGCTGCGCCAGCGGCGCCGGCGCGCGGTTGCGGCGATGCACCAGCATGATCGATCGCTGCACCCGAGGCAACAGCGGGCGCATGACCAGCACCGCGAGCCCGCTCGGCGGCGCCGCCAGCGCCGGCATCACGCTGATGCCGATGCCTTGCTCGACCATGCGGAAGGCGGTGGTCGGATGGCCGACCTGCTGGCGCACTTCGCAGCGCACGCCGTGCAGCGCCAGCGCCTCGTCGATCAGGCGCCGGCTGCCCGAGGCATGGTCGAGCAGCACCAGCGCCTCGCCGTCGAGCGCCGACCAGCGCAGCGATTGCTGGCGCGCCAGCCGATGGTCCGGCGGCAGCACGAGGCAGAAAGGATCGTCTAGGATCGACTCGCAGTGCAGATCGTCGGTGTCGGGCGGCTCGACCACGACGCCGAAGTCGACCTCGCCGGCGCGCACGCTGTCCAGCACGTCCTGCTGGATGCGGTCGAGCAGCACGAACTCGATCTCGGGCTCGCGCCGCGCGCATTCGGCGATGCAGGCCGGCATCAGGTTGGCCGACAGCGTCGGGCTGCTGGCCACCCGCACCTTGCCGCGCCGCGCGCCCGCCATGCCATGAACCTCGGCCAGCGCTTGGTCGAGCTCGTCGAGCAGCCGGGCCAGCCGCAGCGCCAGCGACTGGCCGGCCTCGGTCAGCACCACCTCGCGCGTCGTGCGGTCGAGCAGCTTCAGGCCGAGCTGCGATTCGAGCTCATGGATCGAGCGGCTGACCGCGGGCTGCGACAGGCCGACCTGGTCGCCGGCACGGCTGAAATTGCGGCCATCGGCGATGGCGCGGAAGACACGCAGCTGGCGCAGGCTCACGTTCATGATTCGAAATCATATATCTATCCGATAAATCCATTTCTCTTTTGAATGCGTCCGCGGTCCAATCGCATCCCATGGCACGTTCACGCTATCTCCCAGACAACTTCACGCTGGCCCTGGTCGCTACCGTCACGCTGGCCAGCCTGTGGCCGGCGAGCGGCGCCACGGCGCACTTCTTCGAGCGGCTGACCACGGTCGCCATCGGCCTGCTGTTCTTCCTGCACGGCGCTAAGCTTTCGCGCGAGGCGATCATGGGCGGCATCACGCACTGGCGACTGCACCTGCTGGTGTTTGCCGCCACCTTCATCATGTTTCCGCTGCTGGGCCTGGCGCTCAAGCCCGTGCTGACCCCGCTGGTCACGCCCGATCTCTACACCGGAATCCTGTTCCTCTGCGTGCTGCCGGCCACGGTGCAATCGGCGATCGCCTTCACGTCGATGGCGCGCGGCAACATCCCGGCCGCGGTCTGCAGCGCCTCGGCCTCGACGCTGCTCGGCGTCTTCGTCACGCCGCTGCTGGTGAACCTGATCGTGGTCCAGCATGGTGCCGCGGGCGCATCGCTCGAGGCCATCGGGCGCATCTTGCTGCAGCTGATGGTGCCCTTCATTGCCGGCCACCTGCTGCGGCCCTGGATCGGCGGCTGGATCAAGCGCCGCGCTTCGGTGCTGACGCTGGTCGATCGCGGCTCGATCCTGCTGGTGGTCTACACCGCCTTCAGCGCCGCCGTGATCGAGGGCCTCTGGAAGCAGGTGCCGATGTCGGCGCTGCTGGGCCTGCTGCTAGTCTGCGCGGTGCTGCTCGCGCTGGCGCTCTGCATCACCGCCTGGGCCAGCCGCGCCCTCGGCTTCGACAAGGCCGACGAGATCACGATCGTGTTCTGCGGCTCCAAGAAGAGCCTGGCCAGCGGCATCCCGATGGCCAAGGTGCTGTTCGCCTCGCACGCGGTCGGCGCCATCGTGCTGCCGCTGATGCTGTTCCACCAGATGCAGCTGATGGTCTGCGCGGTGCTGGCGCAGCGCTATGCGCGCCGGCAGGCCAATGCGGTCGCGGCAGTGGCCCAGCGCCCGGCCTGAAAGGTCGGGGCTGTTGCCTACCTCGGCGCGTCGCCCTTGCGGTACTCGGCGGTGAGTTCGTCCAGCCGCTGCTTGAGCTCGGCATCGAGCTTGTAGTCGGCCGCAGCCAGCGTCGCATCGAGCTGCTCGGGCCGGCTGGCACCGAGCAGCGGCGCGGTGATCAGCGGATTCGCCATCACCCAGGCCACCGCCAGCGTGGCCAGCGGCACGCCGGCTTCATCCGCCAGCTTGTGCAGCTGCGCGACGGTGCCGAAGCTGCGCTCGTTCCAGTAGCGGTCCTGGTACATGCCGCCGGCCGTGCCGAGCGTGAAGCGCGTGTTCGCCTCCGGCTTGGCCTCGGGCTTGTACTTGCCGGTCAGCAGGCCGCCCGCGAGTGGGTTGTAGGGGATCACGCCCAGCCCTTCCTCGCCCGCCAGCGGCAGCAGTTCGCGCTCGATCTCGCGGAACAGCAGGCTGTAGCGCGGCTGCACCGAGACCAGCCGCGTGAGCTTGTGCAGCTCGGCGCGGCCGATCGCGCGGGCCAGCCGGTAGGCCAGGAAATTGGAGACGCCGATGTAGCGCGCACGGCCCGAACGCACGATCACGTCGAGCGCCTCGAGGCTTTCGTCGAGCGGCGTCTCGCGGTCGTCTGAGTGCAGCTGGTAGAGGTCGACGTGGTCGGTCTGCAGCCGCTTGAGCGAGGCATCGATGGCGTCGAGCAGATGCTTGCGCGAGGCCCCCTGGTCCCAGGCGTTGGGGCCGACCTTGCCGACCGCCTTGGTGGCGACGATGAAGTCGCCGCGCCGGCTCGCGCCCTTGGCGCGCAGCCAGCGGCCGACGATCTCCTCGGTGCGGCCGGTGGTCTCGATGGTGCCACCGAGCGGATAGACGTCGGCGGTGTCGAGAAAGTTGATGCCGCCTTCGGCGGCGCGGTCGAGGATCTTGTGCGACACCGCTTCGTCGGTCTGCAGGCCGAAAGTCATGGTGCCGAGCGCCAGGCGCGAGACGGTCAGGCCGGTGCGGCCGAGGCGGGTGGTGGGGATGGTCATGGAGGCTCCGATCGCGGGAAAAGCATCATAGTCATCGGTGCCGATTCCTGCTTCGGCAGCTAGACGGCGCGGCCCAGATGCGCCTTGCGCAGCGCCGACCGGATCTCCTTCTGCAGCGCCGGGCCGCCTTTTTCGAGCGCCGCCGCCGCAGCGCCGCTCTCGCGCGTCACCGGCAGGTGCCTGCACCCCCACATGCCGACCTGCACCAACACCGGGAGCAGGTCGATGCCCATCGGCGTCAGGCTATAGATGGCCTTCTGGCTGTGGCTCGGATCGTCGGCCTTTGTCAGCACGCCGTGCTCGACCAGCTTGGCGAGCCGATCGGCGAGGATGTTCGAGGCGATGCCTTCCTCCGACTGCAGGAACTCCCGGAAGTGCCGCTTGCCCGCGAACATCATGTCGCGGACGATCAGCAGGCTCCAACGATCGCCGAGGATCTCGAGCGCGAGGTTGATGGGGCAAAGGGATCGCTGCTGGACCGCCATGGCTTTCCTCCGAATACTGCTTGCAGTTTGCAATCAGTATACCTATGCTTCGACCGGTTGCGATATGCAATCGGAAAGGAAGACTCATGCAGGCACAAGACATGACCCGGACGGYGGCGCGAAAGCTCATTCTGCAGATGCAGATGTCGGTCGACGGTTTCGTCGGCGCGGCGGATCCCGGACTTTCATGGCAGGTCTGGGGCTGGGGCGATCACTGGCCCTGGGACGCGCGGCTGAAACAGGATTTCAACGCCGTCTTCCAGGCGATCGACTGCATCCTGCTGAGCCGCAAGATGGTCGAGGAAGGCTACCTGAGCCACTGGGGCAGCGCGGCACGGAAGTTCCCCGCCGATCCGCACTACGCCTTTGCCCAGCGGGTCGTCGAGGTGGAGAAGGTCGTGGCGACCGACAAGCTCGAAGCTTCGCGCTGGGAGCGCACGCGGATCGCCCGCGGCGGCCTGGCCCGGGAGGTGCGCGCGCTCAAGCAAGAGACGGGACGGGACATTATTTGTTTCGGCGGCGCGGGCTTTGCCTCCGCGCTGGTCGCCGAGGGGCTGGTGGACGAGTTCCAGCTGTTTGTGAATCCGAGCGTTGTGGGCCAGGGGCTCTCGATCTTCAGGCACGCGCCGCAGGGTCTCCGGCTGATCGGGTCGACCGCCTATGACTGCGGCATCGTCGTCAACAGGTACGCGCCCTAACGGTAAGTCGCCAGGTGGATGCTGGTCTCGGTGCTGCGGATCCCCTTCAGCAGCCGGATCCGCTCGAGCACCTGCGACAGCTCGGCCATCGAGGCGGCGCGCAGTTCCGCCAGCAGGTCCCAACGGCCGTTGGTGTCGTGCAGCGCGGCGACGCCGGGCTCGCCCAGCAGGCTGGCGATGACCTGTCGCGTCTGGTTGCCTTCGACCAGGATGCCCATCCAGGCGCGGATCTCGTCGGAGCGTGATTCGGGCCGCAGCTGCACCGCATAGCCGACGATGACGCCGCCATCCTCGAGCCTGCGCAGCCGGTTGGTCACCGTGCCGCGCGAGACGCCGAGCTTCTGCGCCAGCGCGGCCACCGGCAGCCGGGCATCGTGGCGCAGCAGTGCAATCAGGCGTTGGTCGAGAGCGTCGATGTCCATATCGTCAGGGAAGTCTGTCGTTTCGCCAGATGGCGGGCCATGTTGCGAGCAATGTTGACACTTCTTTCTATCTCGGAATAGTCGCAGAGTGGTGATCGGACTTTTTTTTGACGGACCGGGAGCATCCCTCATGGCCAGCACTCTTCACCTCGGCGCGCGCGATGTCGCGCGCATCGTGGCCCGCAAGGGCCTGTCCGCCTGCGTGTCCGGGATCGCGGCGCACATCGAGCAGGATTTCCTGCGCTGGGCCGACTTCGACAAGACGGCGCGGACGGCCAGCCACTCGCCCGATGGCGTCATCGAGCTGATGCCGGTGTCCGATCGAGCGCTCTACGCCTTCAAGTACGTCAACGGGCATCCGAAGAACACGCGCATCGGCCTGCCGACCGTGATGGCTTTCGGCGTGCTGGCCGATGTCGCGACCGGAGCGCCGCTGCTGCTGGCCGAGCTCGGCCTCTTGACCGCGGTCCGCACCGCCGCGATGTCCGCGCTGGCCGCGCGCGCCTTGGCGCGCCGCGACAGCCGGACGATGGCGCTGATCGGCAACGGCGCGCAGAGCGAGTTCCAGGCGCTCGCCTTTCGCGACCTGCTGGGCATCCGCCGCTTGCGGCTGTTCGACACCGACCCCCGCGCGACCGCCAAGCTGATGCGCAACCTGCGCGGTGAAGGCCTGGACCTGGTGGTCTGCAACAGCACCGGCGAAGCGGTGCGCGGCGCCGACGTCGTCACGACACTCACGGCCGACAAGCACCGGGCGGTGATCCTGGGACCCGACATGATCGAGCCCGGCATGCACCTGAACGCCATCGGCGGCGACTGCCCTGGCAAGACCGAGCTGCATGCCGAGGTCCTGCGGCGCGCCGCGGTGTTCGTTGAGTACGCGCCGCAGACGCGCATCGAGGGCGAGTTGCAGCAAATGCCGGCCGATTTTCCGGCCACCGAGATCTGGCGCGTGCTGGCCGGCGCGCATCCTGGGCGCAGCGATGCGGCACAGGTCACGCTGTTCGACTCAGTCGGCTTCGCGCTCGAGGATTTCGCCGCCTTGCGCTTCCTCGATGCCGCCGCCCGCGAGCTGGGCATCGGCGAGCCGATGGATCTGGTGCCGGCGATGGACGACCCGAAAGATCTGTACGGCCTTATCGCGCCCGTGTCGGCGCCTCGGGTCCCGGCTCAGGCCGAAGCCTGCTGAGCGATCAGCTCGGCCACGCGCGACAGCGGCTCCGACGACAAAGACCGCCGGGCCGCCTGTGCCTCCGCTGCTGACAAGGTCTCGAGCAGTTCGACCTGGCCGGCCACCAGGCTGGCGATCGGCACCCCGTCGCGGTACAGCACGCGGGAACCCGCCACCCGCGCGGCCTTCGGCCCCGGCATGACGGTGCCGAGCAGGTTCGCGGGATCGGCGGCGGCCAGGCAGACCAGCGCGCCGTCGAGCGGCCGGCGCCGCAGCTCGCGCAGCAGGCCGATCGCCTCGGGCAGGGCGAACTGCTCGCCCGCGATGSCGGCGATGAAGCGGCCGCCGCGGATGTCGCCACGCGCCTCGAGTCGACGGTAGGCGCGCACCAGGTCGCGCCACGGCGGCAGCCACGTGGCCTCGCGCTCGAGCAGGCGCCAGCAGACCACGCCGTAGCGGCGCAGCAGGATCCGCGCGACCTGTTCGATGGCTTCGGCGGCGACTCGTCCCGGCGGCCCGGCTGCCGCCGGCGCACGCGCCCGGACCATCGACCAGCGCCCCGCATCCTCGATGCCGAACAACGCCGTGCGCCGGTGCCGGCGTCCATGCGCGGACGTGCGCTTCGACGGCCGCACCAGCAGGGCGCGCAGGCCTGCGTAGCTGTCGCAATGCACGCGCCCGCGCATCACGAGCTCGCTCAGCGCGTCTTCGAGTTCGGTGCCCAGGAGACGCGTGCCCTGCACGATCTCGTCGAAGAAGGACGCGCCATGCTCGGAGAGAAAGCTCGCGACCCGCCGGGCGCGCGAACCGAGGTCTTCGTCGGCCACGGGTGCCGGGGCGAGGCCGGTCCACAGCGCGACCGAGCGACGCGGCAGCAGCAGGATCGGCGCCGACCGCAGGGAGGCGTTGCCGCCCGCTGGCCGTCCCTCGACCGCCACGGGACGCAGCCGCGTCCACAGCGTGCGGCCGGCGGTGCACAGGTCGTCGAGCCAGGCCGGCGCATAGTCCTTGACCCGCGCCGGCAGCAGCTCGGCTTCCCAGAGACCCGCGGGCGCCTCGTAGCCCTCGAGCTGCGCCAGGATGCCGGCCAGTGCGTCGGGGCCGCTGACGCGGCTCGCGACGGCCACGTGCTGCCACTCGAACAGGAAGCGCGCGAACTCGCGCGGCTCGACCGGCTCGATCTCCTGTCGCAGCCGCTTCAGCGTGTAGCGATGGATGCGGGCCAGCAGGTGCCGCTCGCACCACTCGATCTCGCCGCTGCCCGGCGTGAAGCGGCCCTGCAGCACGGAGCCTTCGGTCTGCAAGGCGGCCAATGCCGCGTCGATATCGGCTGGCGGCAGCCGCAGCTGCGCGGCGAGCCGATGCGCCAGGGCCGGCCCCAGGCCGCCGAGGCGTGAACGCAGCAGCTCGCGCAAGGCATCGCCGGCCTCTTCTGTGTGCACATGCTCCGCGAGTGGCTCGATCGGCGGATCCATCGCGGCAGCGGGATACAACGCGCGAACCTGGGCCAAGCGCTCCGCGGCCACCCACAGGCCGTGGCCTGGCGCGGCATCCGTCGCGAGGCGGGTCGTCCGGCCTGCGCCTGCCAGTGTCTCCAGCCAGCCCCGCCAGCCTTCGTTGCCCGAGGCCTCGTCGTCGGTGACAACGCCGAGCCCGTTCAAGGCCTCGTGCATCTCGTCGGCATTGCGCGCGCGCGGCCAGGCTTCCTGGCGCACGCTGGCGATCGCCTCGGCATCGAGCTGGCCGAGGTCGTCGGCGCTTTCGGGATCGACATAGCGCCGGTTCTGCACGGCCTGGGTGCGGCGCTCCTCGATCGGGGCGTCGTCGAGGAAGGCATAGGGCCGCGCGTTCAGCGCCTCGGCCGCCAGCGGCGAGGGCGCCGGCACATCGCGCGCCAGCACCTCGATCTCGCCGGCCTCGAGCTTCTTCAAGAGTCGCAGCCAGCCCTCGGCATCCATGGCCTCGTAGAGGCAGTCGCGCAGCGTCTGCGCGACCAGCGGATGGTCGGGAATCTCGCGTGCGCCGGCCAGGTTCTCGGCACAGGCAACCTGGTCCGGGAAGACCGCGGCCAGCAGGTCCTCGGACTTCATGCGCTGCAGCTGCGGCGCCACCTTGCGCCCGCCGACGAAGCGCGGCAGCGCCAGCGCGGTGGTCGCGTTCCAGCGCCAGCGCACGCCGAACAGCGGCGCATCGAGCAGCGCCTGCACCAGCACGTCGAGCGCCGAGGTCGAGTGCAGGTAGCGCGCGACCTCGTCGAGCGGGAAGCTGTGGCTGGTCGACAGCGACAGCACGATCGCATCCTCGGTGGCCGCGGCCTGCAGCTCGAAGTTGAACTGCCGGCAGAAGCGCTTGCGCAGCGCCAGACCCCAGGCCCGATTGAGGCGGCTGCCGAAGGGCGAATGGATCACCAGCTGCATGCCGCCCGAGGCATCGAAGAAGCGCTCCATCACGATGCGCTGCTGCGTCGGCAGCGCGCCGAGCACGCGCACCGTGCGCGCCAGGTGCTCGACGGTCTGGCGCGCCGCCTCGGTGTCGAGGCCGACCGTGCGGGCCAGCCACTCGATCGCAGCGTCGATACCGTTCAGGGCCAACGCCTGTTCGATTTCCGCGCGCAGCCGCGAGACGCCGAACGATAGTTCGTCGCTGCGCCCCGGCGCCTCGCCGAGCCAGAACGGGATGTTCGGCGCGGCGCCGTGGGCGTCCTCGACCCGCACGCGGCCGGGCTCGATCCGGAGAATCCGGTAGCTCGCATTGCCGAGCTGGAAAATGTCGCCCGCCAGGCTCTCGACCGCGAAGTCCTCGTGGACGGTGCCGATTTTTTGGGCCTGCGGCTCGAGCACCACCGTGTAGTCGCCGGCCTCGGGAATGGTGCCGCCCGAGGTCAGCGCCGTCATGCGCGCGCCCCTGCGCTCGCGCAGCAGGTGGTGCACGGCGTCGCGATGCACATAGCCTGCGCGCGGCCCCTGCCGGGTCGTGAAACCCTCGGAAACCATGCGCACCACGGCCGAGAAACCCTCTCGCTCGAGTTCGGCATAGGGCCAGGCGCGCCGGACCAGCGCGAAGAGATCGTCTTCTTCGCATTCGCGGCAGGCGGTCTCGGCGACGATCTGCTGCGCCAGCACGTCGAGCGGCGCCGGCAGCACGTGCAGCGCATCGAGCTCGCCGCGGCGCACGCAATCGAGCAGGGCCGCGCACTCGACCAGCTCGTCGCGCGACTGCGGAAAGAGCCGCGCCTTCGGCACGCCGCCGACCGCATGGCCGGAGCGCCCGGCGCGCTGCAAGAAGGTCGCGATCGAGCGCGGCGAGCCGAGCTGGCAGACCAGGTCGACGTCGCCGATGTCCAGCCCGAGCTCGAGCGAGGCCGTGGCCACCAGCACCTTGAGCTCGCCGCGCTTCAGGCGCTGCTCGGCATCGAGGCGCGCTTCCTTCGCGAGGCTGCCGTGGTGGGCAGCGACCACTTCCTTGCCGAGGATCTCGCCGAGCTGCCGCGCCGCGCGCTCGGCCATGCGGCGGGTGTTGACGAACAGCAGCGTGGTGCGGTGCGCATGCACCAGCCCCGCGATGCGCGCATGGACCTGCTCCCACTGCTCGTTCGACATCACGGCTGCGAGCGGCGTCGGCGGCAGCTCGAGCGCGAGGTCGCGCTGCCTGGCATAGCCGATGTCGACGATCTCGCAATCGGCGACGCCATCGACCAGCGCACCCGCGCCGACCAGGAAGCGCGCGATCTCGTCGATCGGCTTCTGCGTCGCCGAGACGCCGATGCGCGTCAGCGGTTTCTCGCACAGCACCTGCAGCCGCTCGAGCGACAGCGCCAGGTGGCTGCCGCGCTTGCTGCCGACGATGGCATGGATCTCGTCGACGATCACTGTACGCACGCTCGACAGCATCTTGCGGCCCGACACCGAGCCGAGCAGCACGTAGAGCGACTCGGGCGTGCTGACCAGCACATGCGGCGGCCGGCGCAAGGCCTGCTGCCGCTCACGGGCCGGCGTGTCGCCGGTGCGCACCGCCGTGCGGATCTCGACATCAGGCAGGCCCAGCGCCGCGAGATGGGCGCGGATGCCGGCCAGCGGCGCCTGCAGGTTGAGGTCGATGTCGTTCGACAGCGCCTTCAACGGCGAGACGTAGACCACTGTCGTCTCGTCGGCCAGCCCGCCCGCTTGCAGGCCCTGCCGCACCAGGCCATCGAGCGCGGCGAGAAAGGCCGTAAGCGTCTTGCCGGAACCGGTCGGCGCCGCGATCAGAGTGTGGCGCCCGGCTGCAATCGCGGGCCACGCGGCCGCCTGGGCCTCGGTGGGCCCGGGGAAAGTCGCTTCGAACCAGCGAGCGACGGCAGGGTGGAAATCGGCGTGYACGGAGGTCCATGAGATCAGGCCGCCTGGCCCGATGTCAAGGCGAGGGCGGCCGCCGATACATCTGGCAACGAGGGCCCGTTCACCCCCTTACATCCACCACCACGCGGCCGCGCACCTGGCCCGCCAGCAGGCGGGGCGCCAGCGCGACCACCGCGCCGAGGCCGAGGGTCTCGGTATTGGCATCGAGCAGGTCGCGCGGCAGTTCGGCCGCGAGGCGGTTCCAGGCGGCAAGGCGGCGCGGGTACGGCGCCTGGACGCTGTCGATGCCCGCCAGCGTCACGCCGCGCAGGATGAAGGGCGCCACGCTGGCCGGGAAGTCGAGGCCCTGCGCCAACCCGCAGGCAGCCACCGTGCCGCCGTAGCGAAGGCTGGCGCAGACGTTGGCGAGCGTGTGGCTGCCCACGCTGTCGACCGCCCCGGCCCAGCGCTCTTTCTGCAGCGGCTTGCCGGGCTCACTCAGCGTGGCGCGGTCGACAATCTCGCGCGCGCCGAGGCGCCGCAGGTGCGCGGCCTCGGCCGTGCGGCCGGTGGAAGCATGCACCTCGAAGCCGAGCCGCGCCAGCAGCGCGATCGCGATCGTGCCGACACCGCCGTTGGCGCCGGTGACCAGCACAGGGCCCGAGGCCGGCGTCAGGCCGTGCTGCTGCAGCGCCATGACGCACAGCATCGCGGTGTAGCCCGCGGTGCCGATCGCCATCGCCTGGCGCGCATCGAAGCCCGGCGGGATCGGCACCAGCCAGTCGGCCTTGACGCGGGCCTTGTGCGCGAGGCCGCCCCAGTGCGTCTCGCCGACGCCCCAGCCGTTGAGCAGCACCGGGTCGCCTTTCTTGTAGCGCGCATCGCTGCTCTCGGCCACCGCACCTGCGAAGTCGATTCCGGGCACCATCGGGAACTTGCGCACCACCGGCGACCTGCCAGTGATCGCCAGCGCGTCCTTGTAGTTGACGGTGGAGAAGGCGATGTCGACCAGCACCTCGCCCTCGGGCAGGGCGCTGTCGTCGAGCGCGGTCACGGCGGCGCGGGTGGCGCCGTCGTCGGCCTTGGTCAGCAGCAGGGCATCGAACATGGAACTCTCCTTGGCGTGATCCGGTCACCGATCACGCGAGCATCGCACAGCGAGGCGGCCTTCGGGCAGCTTCGTCGAGAGGGTTTGACGCCGGCGATCGATGAGGGTACGGTTCTCGCCCGCCCCGCTCGCGGGGCGCGCAAGAAGGAGACACGAGACATGACCGATCTGTCGACCCATCCGACGCAGATCGCCAGCGCCTGGCTGGCCGATTTCCAATCCGCGCTCGAGCGCCGCGACATCGACGCCGCGGTCGCGCTGTTCGAGCCCGACTGCTATTAGCGCGACCTGCTCGCCTTCACTTGGAACATCCGCACCCAAGAGGGCCCCGAGGCGATACGCAAGATGCTCGAGGCCCGGCTGGCCGACACCCGGCCGACCGCCTTCGCGGTCGAGGGCGACGCCACCGAGGCCGATGGCGTGGTCGATGCCTGGTTCAGCTTCGAGACCGCGGTGGCGCGTGGCCGCGGCCATCTGCGGCTGCGCGGCGACAAGGCCTGGACGCTGCTCACGACCATGACCGAACTGAAGGACTTCGAGGAGCGCAAGGGCGAGCGCCGGGTCAAGGGCGCGGAGCACGGCGCGAATCCGGAACGCAAGACCTGGCTCGAACGGCGCAGCGAGGAAGCAAAGACGCTGGGCTTCACCGAGCAGCCCTATGTCGTCATCGTCGGCGGCGGGCAGGGCGGCATCGCACTCGGCGCGCGGCTGCGCCGGCTCGGCGTGCCGACGATCATCGTCGAGAAAAACGCCCGCCCCGGAGACTCCTGGCGCAAGCGCTACAAGAGCCTGTGTCTGCACGACCCCGTGTGGTACGACCATCTGCCCTACCTGCCGTTCCCGGACGACTGGCCCGTGTTCTCGCCGAAGGACAAGATCGGCGACTGGCTGGAGATGTACACGAGGGTCATGGAACTCAACTACTGGGGCTCGACCACCGCCAAGAAGGCGCGCTTCGACGAGGCGAAGAAGGAATGGGAAGTGGTCGTCGAGCGCGACGGCAAGGAAATCACTTTGCGCCCCAAGCAGTTGGTGTTCGCGCTCGGCGTCTCGGGCTACCCGAACGTGCCGAAGATCCCCGGCGCCGAGACCTTCGAAGGCGAGCAGCACCACTCCAGCGCGCATCCCGGCCCCGAGGCCTGGCGCGGCAAGAAGTGCGTGGTGCTCGGCTCCAACAATTCTGCCCACGACATCTGCGCCGCCCTGTGGGAGAACGGCGCCGACGTGACGATGATCCAGCGCAGCTCGACCCACATCGCGCCCTCGGACTCGCTGATGGAACTGGCGCTCGGCGGTCTGTATTCCGAAGGGGCGGTCAAGGCCGGCGTGACCACCGACAAGGCCGACCTGATCTTCGCCTCGGTGCCCTACAAGATCATGGCGCCGATGCACGTGCCGGTGTACGAAGAGATGAAGAAGCGCGACGCCGACCTCTACGCGCGGCTCGAGAAGGCTGGCTTCCTGCTCGACTTCGGCGTCGACGGCTCGGGCCTCTTCATGAAGTACCTGCGACGCGGTTCGGGCTACTACATCGACGTCGGCGCCTCGGAGCTGGTGGCCAACGGCAGCATCAAGCTGCGCAGCGGCGTGACCATCGAGCGCGTCAACCCGAAGTCGGTGACGCTCAGCGATGGCAGCGAACTGCCGGCCGACCTGATCGTCTACGCCACCGGCTACGGCTCGATGAACGGTTGGCTGGCCGACCTGATCTCGCCCGCGGTCGCCGACAAGGTCGGCAAGGTCTGGGGGCTAGGTTCCGACACGCCGAAGGACCCGGGGCCCTGGGAGGGCGAGTTGCGCAACATGTGGAAGCCGACGCAGGTGCCGCAGCTGTGGTTCCACGGCGGCAACCTGCATCAGTCACGGCACTATTCGCAGTTCCTGGCGCTGCAGCTCAAGGCCCGGATGGAGGGGCTGCCGACGCCGGTATACGAGGTCGCGCCGGTGTACCACACGCGCTGACGCGGTCCGGCGGGATTCAGTCCACGCCGCCGCGCATGCTCATCAGGCGCACGCTTTCATCGGCGATCACTTCCTGCTCTGGCGCCAGGAAGCGTATCCAGTAGCCGGCGATGTCGATGTTGTCCCCATTGACTAACACCTGCGTCTCGACCCGCTTGCCATTCACGAAGGTGCCGTTGCGGCTGCCCAGGTCGTGCAGGATCACCAGCGGCCCTTCGGTGCTCAACCTGGCGTGGAAGCGGCTGACCCGCGGAGAGGCCAGCACCACATGGTTGTGCTCGGCCCGGCCGATGGTCATGCCGGGCTCCGACACCGGCACCTGGGTGGTCTGGCCGGTAGGGGTCATGAGGATAAGCATTGCCATTGGCGGACGCTCTCGTTGGGCGTCCGAAGGTAGCCGCACAGAAACCAAAGTACAAGCTTTGTACGGTTACAGCCTGTTTGTCATAGTCCCTTTTCGACCATGTCCAGCAAGCGCTGCCCCAATGCATCGGCCTGCGCTGCGGGCAGGCCGCGCAAAGGGCCCTCGATGATCAGCAGGGCCAGGCCGTGGACCGCCGACCACGCGAGGAACTCGGCGCCCGGACGTCGCTCGGGCGCCATGCCGCCGGCTTCGACCAGGCGGTCGAGCGACGCGCCCAGGAGTTCGAAGGGATCGAGGCCGCTGTCGCCGCCCTTGGCCTCGGCCGGCGCGTCGTCGACATCGACAGGGGTTGCGAAGGCGGTGCGGAACAGGCCGATCTCGGCCTGCGCGAAACGCAGGTAGCCGGTGCCCACGGCACGTACGCTCGCACGGGCCTGCGCCAGCGGGTCGCGCGTGCTATCCACACTCGCGAGTTCTTGCTCCATGGCCCTCGCCACCGCCGACAGGGCGGCGGCACGCACCGCGTGCAGCAAGGCCAGCCGGCTCGCGAAATGCCGATAGGCGGCATTTGGAACCACGCCCGCGCGCCGCGTCGCCTCGCGCAGCACCACCGCCTCGGGGCCGCCGGCCCGCGCCAGTTCGACGCCGGCTTCCAGCAGCGCACGCCGCAGGTCGCCATGGCGGTAGGTGCTGCGCGCCGGCGGGCTGGAGGTGGTCTGCGAACGCATCGATTCCTTCATGTGGACAGCGTCCATTATCTCTGCTATTGTTTTGTGGACGTTGTACACAAATAGTCCATGAAGGAATTGCAACGCCCCGGGCGCCATGACCGGCATCCGGATCCCTCCCTCCTTCAACGAAAGGAAACGCCATGCAAGTCCAGCCCTACCTCTTCTTCGAAGGCCGCTGCGAGGAAGCGCTCGCGTTCTACGGCAAGACGATCGGCGCCAAGATCGTCGACCTGATGCGCTTCAAGGACAGCCCCGAGCCGCCGCGCCCGGACATGTGCCCGCCCGGCTCCGACGACAAGGTGATGCACGCGAGCTTCACCATCGGCGAGACCACGGTGATGGCTTCCGACGGCCGCGCCAGTGGCCAGCCTAACTTCCAGGGCTTCGCGCTGTCGCTGCTGGCCGCGGACGAGGCCGAGGCAAAGCGTCTGTTCGCCGCCGTCGGCGAGGGCGGCCAGGTCCAGATGCCGCTGGGTAAGACCTTCTTCTCGCCGGCCTTTGGCATGGTGACCGACCGCTTCGGCGTGCTGTGGATGGTACTGACGCGCTGACCGGGGATGCGCCGGCGACAGGCGCGCGTCGCGCTTTGCTCTTAAATTCGACGGTTCATTCCAACGAAGGAGCATCCGCACATGATTCACGTCGTCGCCGTCATCACGGCCAAGCCCGGCCAACGCGATCTGATCCTCGAGGCCTACCGGGCCAACCGGCCCGCCGTGCTGGCCGAGAAAGGCTGCATCGAGTACACCGCGACCATCGACGCCGCAGGCATGCCGGCCTCGCGCGGCACCTTCGGCGCCGACACCTTCGTCGTCATCGAGAAGTGGGAAACCCTGGCCGACCTGCAGGCGCATGCCGCGGCGCCTCACATGGCCGCCTACGGTGCCAAGGTGAAGGATTGGACCGAGACCCGGCTGATCCACGTGCTCGAACCCGTCTGAGCGCGGGCCCGGTCCGCCAAAGAAAAACGCGCCCTCGGGCGCGTTTTTTCATGGCGTGGCGCAGGCTTACTTCGCCATCACCCGAACCATCTCGAGGCACTTGTTCGAGTAGCCCCATTCGTTGTCGTACCAGCTCACCAGCTTGACGAAGGTGCCATCGAGCGCGATGCCGGCCTCGGCGTCGAAGATCGAGGTGCGCGGATCGCCGCGGAAGTCGGTGGCGACCACCTTGTCCTCGGTGTAGCCGAGCACGCCCTTGAGCGCACCTTCGCTCTGCGCCTTCATCTCGGCGCAAATTTCCTTGTAGGTGGCTTCCTTGACCAGTTCGACCGTGAGGTCGACCACCGAGACGTCGGAGGTCGGCACGCGGAAGCTCATGCCCGTGAGCTTTTTGTTGAGCTCGGGGATCACCACGCCCACGGCCTTGGCAGCGCCGGTGCTCGACGGGATGATGTTCTCGAGGATGCCGCGGCCGCCGCGCCAGTCCTTGTTGCTCGGGCCATCGACGGTCTTCTGGGTCGCGGTGGCGGCGTGCACCGTGGTCATCAGGCCGCGCTTGATGCCCCACTTGTCGTTCAGCACCTTGGCCAGCGGCGCCAGGCAGTTGGTGGTGCAGCTGGCGTTGCTGATGATGGCCTCGCCGGCGTACTTCTTGTCGTTCACGCCGTAGACGAACATCGGCGTGTCGTCCTTGCTGGGGGCCGACAGCAGCACCTTCTTGGCGCCGGCATCGATGTGCTTCTGCGCCGTGTCCTTGGTCAGGAACAGGCCGGTGGATTCGAGCACAATGTCGGCGCCGACGTCGCTCCAGTTGAGCTTGGACGGATCGCGCTCCTGCGTCAGGCGGATCTTCTTGCCGTTGACGACCAGCGTGTTGCCATCGACCGTGATCTCGCCCTGGAAGCGGCCGTGCACCGAGTCGTACTGGAGCATGTAGGCCAGGTAGTCGGGCTCGAGCAGGTCGTTGATCGCGACGATCTCGATGTCGTTCTTGAAGTTCTGCACCGCCGCGCGCAGCACGTTGCGCCCGATGCGACCGAAACCGTTGATGCCGAGTTTGATAGCCATGTCTGATGCTCCTGGATGGTTGAAAACTGGGAAGGCGACCTTCAGCGCGCGAGCGCCGCTTCGACCGTGGCAGCGACGTTCTCTGCCGTGAATCCGAAATGCTTGACCAGCACGCCGGCGGGGGCCGACTCGCCGTAGGTGTCGATGCCGACGACGGCCGCAACGCCGTACTTCCACCAGCCGTCGGTGCAGCCCATCTCGACCGCGATGCGCGGCGTGCCCTTGGGCAGCACGCTCTTCTTGTAGACCACGTCCTGGCGGTCGAAGGTGGTGGTGGAAGGCATGGAGACGACGCGCACGCCGATCTTCTTCGCCGCCAGCAGTTCCTGGGCGCGCAGCGCCAGTTGCACCTCGGAGCCGGTGGCGATGATGACCGCCTTGACCTTCTTGTTCTTGAGGCCGACGGCGTCGGGCTCGGACAGCACGTAGGCGCCCTTGCTGATGTCGCTCAGGTCCTTCTTCGGCGAATAGGGCAAGTTCTGGCGCGACAGCAGCAGCGCGGTCGGGCGGTCGGCGTTCTGCAGCGCGACGGCCCAGGCCACGGCGGTTTCGGCGGTGTCGCCGGGACGCCAGACATCGAGGTTCGGGATAAGCCGCAGCGAGGCCGCGTGCTCGATCGACTGGTGGGTCGGGCCATCTTCGCCAAGGCCGATGGAGTCGTGCGTGAAGACGTGGACCACGCGCTGCTTCATCAGCGCCGCCATGCGGATCGCGTTGCGGCTGTAGTCACTGAAGGTCAGGAAAGTGCCGCCGTAGGGAATGAAGCCGCCATGCAGGGCGACGCCGTTCATGATGGCCGCCATGCCGAACTCGCGCACGCCGTAGTTGATGTGGCGGCCAAGCAGGCCGTCGGGGAACTGCTCGTTGCCTTCGCTGCGGACCACGGCGCCGTGGTCGTCGAAGCGCAGGCTCGGCGTGCTCTTGGTGTTGGTGAGGTTCGAGCCGGTCAGGTCGGCGCTGCCGCCGAGCAGTTCGGGCAGCGACGCGGTGAAGGCTTCGAGCGCCAGCTGGGAGGCCTTGCGCGACGCCACGGTCTCGGCCTTGGTGTGGGCCGCTACCACCGTATCGAAGGCGGTCTGGTGGAAGTTCTTCGGCAGTTCGCCCTTCATGCGGCGGGTGAACTCGGCCGCCAGGTCCGGGAAGGCTTCCAAATAGGCCGCGAACTTGTCGTTCCAGGCGGCTTCGTTCTTGGCGCCGGCGGCCTTGGCGTCCCATTCCTCGTAGGCCGCGGTCGGCAGTTCGAACGGCGAATGCGTCCACTGCAGCGCGCTGCGGGTGAGGCCGATCTCGTCGGCGCCCAGCGGCTCGCCGTGCGCCTTGGCGGTGTTGACACGGTTCGGGCTGCCCTTGCCGATCTGGGTCTTGCAGATGATGAGGGTCGGCCGGTCGGAGTTCTTCTTCGCCTTCTCGATGGCATTCGACACATCCTTGGCATCGTGGCCGTCGATCGGGCCGATCACGTGCCAGCCGTAGGCCTTGAAGCGCTCCTCGGTGTTGTCGATGAACCAGGGCTTGACCGGGCCGTCGATCGAGATGCCGTTGTCGTCGTAGAGCGCGATCAGCTTGCCCAGCTTCCAGGCGCCGGCCAGCGCCGCGGCCTCATGGCTGATGCCTTCCATCAGGCAGCCATCGCCGAGGAAGGCGTAGGTGTTGTGGTCGACGATTTCGTGGCCCTTGCGGTTGAACTCGGCCGCGAGCAGTTTCTCGGCCAGCGCGAAACCGACCGCATTGGTGATGCCCTGGCCCAGCGGACCGGTGGTGGTCTCGACGCCGGGCGTGATGCCGGTTTCGGGATGGCCGGCGGTCTTGCTGTGCAGTTGGCGGAAGCGCTTGAGCTCCTCGATCGGGAGAGCATAACCCGTCAGGTGCAGCACCGAATAGATCAACATCGAGGCGTGGCCGTTCGACAGCACGAAGCGATCGCGGTCGAACCAGTGCGGATTGACCGGGTTGTGCCTCAGATGATCGCCCCACAGCGCAACCGCCATGTCGGCCATGCCCATCGGGGCACCGGGATGCCCCGAGTTGGCGAGTTGAACGGCATCCATTGCCAACGCGCGGATCGCGTTGGCCATCAAGGCTTGGTTGGCCATCTGTGGCTCTTTCTGGGGGGCAAGTTAGGGGGTAACCCGGTATTTTAACGGGCGGGGTGGAAGGGCCCCGACGTGATGCCGGGAGGGGCTGCTAGAGTGCCGCTCCATGCAGGGTCTCCACCTCACCGCCGACTTACTCGACTGCCGCTGCGACCGGCGCTGGCTGGTCGAGCCCGACACCCTCGGCGCCGCCTGCGTGGCGCGCGCCGAAGCCGCCGGCTTGCAGGTCGTCGGCCGGCTGTTCCATGCCTTCCCGGCGACGCCGGAGGGCGCCGGCGGCGTCACGGCCGCCGTCCTGCTGGCCGAATCGCACCTGTGCGTCCACACCTGGCCGGAACGGCGCGGCGTGACGGTGGATGTCTATGTCTGCAACTTCGGCGCCGATCACTCGGCCAAGGCCGAGCAGTTGATGGCAGCGCTCGAAAGTCTGTTCATGGCAGGCCATGCGCATCGGCACCGCCTGCAGCGCGGCGAGATCGGCGCGGTTTCCGCATGAGCGGCGTCAAGGCCATGATCCTGGCCGCCGGCCGGGGCGAACGGATGCGGCCGCTGACCGACCGCACGCCCAAGCCGCTGCTGGAGGTCCATGGCAAGCCGCTGATGCAATGGCCGCTCGAGGCGCTCGCGGCCGGCGGCTTCACCGATGTGGTCGTCAATACGGCCTGGCTGGGCGAGCAGGTCGAGGCCCGCTTCGGCGCCCGGCACGGTGCGTCGACGCTCCACTATTCGCACGAGGGCCTCGATTTCGGCGGCGCGCTCGAGACCGCGGGCGGCATCGTGCGCGCGCTGCCGGCGCTGGGCGAGGTGTTCTGGGCGGTGGCGGGCGATGTGTTCGCGCCGGATTTCGCGTTCACGCAGCAGGCGGTGGAGCGCTTCGCGGCCGGGGGCCGGCTCGCCCACCTGTGGCTGGTGCCGAACCCGCCGCACCACCCCCGGGGGGATTTCGGCATCGCCGCCGACGGCAGCGCTTTGGCGGAGTCGGCGCGAAAACACACTTTCTCGACCATAGCGCTGTACCGGGCCGACCTGTTCGCTCCGCCGTTCTGCACGATACCGCCGGGCAACGCCGGCGGAACGAAGGCGGCCCTGGCGCTGCTGTTGCGTGCCGCCATGGCCGCAGGCGCCATCAGCGCCGAGCTCTATGCGGGACAGTGGACCGATGTCGGGACGCCGGAACGCCTCGCGGCGCTGAATGAAGAAAAACGGCCCGCGTGATGCGGGCCGTTTCGTGGGGTTGCGACGCGTCGCTGCCGGCTCAGGGCACGTTGGCCGTGCGGAGCTGGTAGGGCTTGCCGGGCAGGGCCATGGCGCCGCCGTACTCGATGCCGATGCCGTTGGTCGGCGTCACCGGGCAGCCATTGGGCGCCGGGCAGGCGCCCCCGTCCGAGAAGMTCACCGGCCCGTAGCGGTAGCTGCGCACCGCCCTGCCCGCGTAGTCGGCCACGTTCAGCACATAGCCCGSATTGGCGAAGTTGTCGGCGTCTTCCACGGCGATCGGGTCGACCATGCGCGTGTCCTGCAGGGTGCGCACGATGCTGCCGCTGTTGCCGTTGGACGCGAAGCGYACCCACGAGACCTTGCGGTCGCCGCGCGAGYTCACCAGCACCTGGGTCGCCGAAYTGCCGCTCGGCTCGCCCTTGGAGGTTGCGATCGAGGTCGGGTTGCGGCCGACGTTCGCGACCGTGCCCACCTCGGTGAAGGCGCTCGCCGAAGGCGCCGGGGCAGAGCCGCCGTTGGCGTAGCCATCCAGGCTGTAGATGTGCAGCGTGCCGTCCTGCGTCGCGATCCAGGCCCGCGCCGGCGTCTCGAGCACCGTGGTCTTCACCGCCGTCGGCTTGGCGCCCAGCGACACCGTCTTCACGACCGTCGGCACCTGCGAGGGCTGCTGCGTGAAGGTGTAGGGCCAGCCGTCGGCCTGCGCGAGGGTACCCATGCGCGAGTTGAAGGTGSCCTGGTCGCCTYCGAAGTARACGYTGTTGACGTACGTGAACAAGGGCTTCAGGTCGATGAAGGCCGCCTTCTGCTCCGACTTGGAGATCACCACCGCCACGCCGCCCTTGGCGTACTTGCTGTAGTTGCTGCCGCCGCTCAGGAAGCTCTGGCGGTTGGTCTGGCTGGTCAGCGGCGTSTSCCAGCCGACGAAGRYGCCGTTGGSGAACATSGTCYSCCACTGGTCCATGCCCGTGGTGACCGCGATCTCGGTCGGCGCCGTGATGCCCGGCAGGTCGACATAGCCCAGGATCTTCATGTACGCGATGTCGCCCACGTTCATCAGGCCGGGGTACGGGGCGCCCCACTCGTKCCAGWAGTCGTACCAGGCGCTGTAGTTGACGCCGTTCTTGGTATGCGCCGAGGCGTCGAACGGATCGCAGCCSTCGCACAGGCCGGCCAGCGCGACCACCGCGACCTGGCCCTTGAGGGCGGTCGTGTCCCAGACCGTGACCAGCGCGAACTCGCTGTTGTTGGTCAAGGCGATGCCGGTGGGCACCTTGTCGGCCGGCAGCTTGACGGTGGCGTTGTTGCTCGCCGTGTTGCTGCCCGCGGTGCCGATGACGCCGTTCTGGAACACCACCAGGCTCTCGTTGCAGAAGCCGGCGCGGCCGGTGCAGCGRCCGACGGCGATCGGGTCGCCGTTGACCWGGCCGGAGGCCTTGTAGTTCATCACGTTGATGCTGTCGAGGCCGCCGCCGGGGTAGGAGTACATGGTGCGCGTCCAGCTCAGCTGCGGCAGTTGCGCGAACGTGTTGTATATGTAGCCCGACACCTGGAAGTCGGCGACGCCCAGGCCGCCCGTGCCGGCTGCCGTGCCCGGGGTGTCGGCCACGAACACCATGTTGGCCTGGTTGCTCGAATAGGCGCCGGCACTGGCCGAGGGCGGGCCCCCGATCTGCCAGTAGTTCGGCACCGTGCGCGTGGGCGAAACCAGCATCGTGGCCTTGTCGTTGGCGAACAGCGTCGAGATGCCGCCGTTGCCCACGCCGTACGAGGCGGCGTCAGGACCGTAGCGGTAGGCGATGCCGGCGTCCTTGCTCAGTTGCGAAGCCATCGACTTGTACGACGAGGCCACGACGTTGAGCGAGCCATCGACGATGTCGCTGCCGACCGGAGTGGTACCGCCGCCGGTCGACGGCGGAGGGGTGGTCGTGCCGGTGTCTGTCGAACTCCCGAGCGAGTAGCAGGCCTTCAGGACGAAGGGAGCGGGATCCGAGCCGAAGTATGCAACGCTGCAGGTCGCAGTGCCGGACACCGATTTCTGGACCCAGCTCGAGTTGGCGCCGAACTGGACAGTGGTCGCGCTGGCGACCGAGAAGGTCTCTCCCTCGCCCGCCAGACGCGTGCCGCTGGCCGGCGCGGTGGGGCTGGTGCCGCCCGTCGACGAACCCACCGAATAGCAGGCCTTCACGACGCCAGGCGCCGGATCCTGGCCGAAATAGGCGTTGCTGCAGGTCGCAGTGCCCGTCACCGTCTTCGTGACCCAGTTCGAGCCGACCCCGTACTGCACGGTGGTGGCCGTGGCGACGGTGAACGAAGCCCCTTCATTCGCCACCAAGGTGGTCGTGCTGCCGCCGGTCGAGCCGGTCTGGGCAAAGCATCCCTTGGCCACGAAAGGGATCGGATCGCTGCCGAAGAAGGCGTTGCTACAGGTCCCAGCGCCGCTGACGGTCTTCTGAACCCACGAATCGCCCGAACCGTACTGGACAACGGTGCCGCTGGGGACCGTGAACGTCTGGCCTTCGGTCGCGATGCTGATCCAGCTCGCGTCGAGCTTCTGCACGGCGGCTTGCTTGGTTCCGGTCGCGGCGTCGATCGCCGATGCATTTTCGTCGGACTTGGCCGCCGTTGCGGTATCGGCCGTCGTACCCACACCCGAGGCACCGCCCAATGCGCTGCCCGAGCTTCCACCACCGCAGCCGGCCAGGATCGCCAGCAACACGAGGCAGGAGAACTTTGATATTACTTTCACACTTGATTCCTCCAATTGACATGATTTTTCAGGCTTAAGCATGTCAACGCAACAGGTGCCGTCAGATTTTTCCTACATTTTGTTCAGGCACATCGGGTTACTTCTCTCCTCCTTTCGGCCGAGAACTAAGCCTTTTGTCATAGACAACGGGCGATATATGCAACCAAACCGTTGCCAACGTCGGTCAGAAGACCATGGCGGCCTTACAGACATTCACAAAAAGGACGGTCCGCATTCATGCGATACGCAACGTCGGACGCTCGGCGGAGCGCCATGAAGGGGTTTGGAGACGGGAAAAGCAGCGAACGGCTGAAGCGCCCGCCGACCACGCTGCGATGGCCGGGGCCTGTTCACCCTATTTCCGGCAACGCGATCCCCGGAAATAGGGTGAACTGTCCCTAGAACAGCACGCGGCTGCGGATCGTTCCGGGCACCTTGGCCAGCTTCTCGAGTGCCAGGTCGGACGAGGCGGCATCGATGTCGGTCACCACATAGCCCACTTTCTCGTCGGTCTGCAGGAACTGCGAGGCGATGTTGATGTGGTTGTCCGAGAAGATCCGGTTGATCTCCGACAGCACGCCCGGGACGTTGCGATGCACATGCAGCAGCCGATGCTTGCCCGGATGCGCCGGCAGCGCCACCTCGGGAAAGTTGACCGACGAGGTCGAGGTGCCGTTGTCGCTGTACTTGACCAGCTTCTCAGCCACCTCGAGACCGATGTTGGCCTGTGCCTCCATGGTGGAGCCGCCGATGTGCGGGGTCAGGATCACGTTGTCGAGTCCGCGCAGCGGCGACTGGAACTCGTCCTTGTTGTTGCGCGGCTCGACCGGGAAGACGTCGATCGCCGCGCCAAGCAGTTTCTTCGCCTTCAGGGCCTCGGCCAGCGGCTCGATCTCGACCACGGTGCCGCGCGATGCATTGATCAGGATCGCGCCGGGCTTCATGGCCGCGATCTCGGCAGCGCCGATCATCCACTGGGTGGCCTGGGTCTCGGGCACGTGCAGGCTCACGATGTCGCTCTGCGCCAGCAGTTCGGGCAACAGGCGCACCTGGCGCGCATTGCCGAGCGGAAGCTTGGTGACCACGTCGAAGAAGCAGACATTCATGCCGAGCGCCTCGGCCAGCACCGAGAGTTGAGCGCCGATCGAGCCGTAGCCCACGATGCCCAGGGTCTTGCCGCGGATCTCGAAGGCGTTGTCGGCAGACTTGAGCCAGCCACCCCGGTGCGCGACCGCACTCTTCTCGGGCACGCCGCGCAGCAGCAGGATGGCCTCGGCCAGTACCAGTTCGGCCACCGAGCGGGTATTCGAATAGGGGGCGTTGAAGACCACCACTCCGTGCTCCCGCGCAGCCTCCAGGTCGACCTGGTTGGTGCCGATGCAGAAGCACCCCACCGCCACCAGCTTGTGCGCCTCGGCGAACACCTCGTCCGTCAGCTGCGTGCGCGAGCGGATCCCGATGAAATGCACGTCGGCGATCCGCGCCTTGAGTTCGGCATCCGGCAAGGCACCCGGAAGCGATTCGACGTTGCTGTAGCCCGCGGCCCGCAGCACCTCCACCGCCGAAGGATGGATGCCCTCGAGCAGGAGGAACTTGATCTTGCTTTTGTCGAGTGAAGTCTTGCTCATTCCGGGGCCAGAAAGTCGATAGACGATGCTAGCATGGTGCGCCGCAGCAAGCCGTGCCCGCCGCGGCGCACCAAAAGGGTTTCCCCGGTTGGTGGACACTTCGTCGCGCGCAAAGAATATGTGACGCTGTCGTGTCATACGCGCGACCTAGCATCCGCGCTTTCATTTCCCCCTCAGGAGTCTTCATGCGATTCAAGACGCTCGCCATGGCATCGGCGCTGGCCGCAACGCTTTCCACATCCGCGTTGGCACAGACCGAGATCCAGTGGTGGCATTCCATGACCGCCGTCAACGGCGAATGGGTCAACGACCTGGCCAGGCAGTTCAACGAGAGCCAGAAGGACTACAAGATCGTGCCGACCTACAAGGGTCAGTACGACGAATCCATGACGGCGGCCATCGCCGCCTTCCGGGCCGGCAACGCGCCGCACATCCTGCAGGTCTTCGAAGTCGGCACCGCGACCATGATGGCCAGCAAGGGCGCAATCGTGCCGGTCGGCCAGGTCATGAAGGACGCCGGCGAGAAGTTCGACCCGAGCGCCTACATTCCCGCGGTGGCCGGCTACTACACCGCGCCCAACGGCCAGATGCTGAGCTTCCCGTTCAACAGCTCGACCACCATCTTCTATTTCAACAAGGACGCCTTCAAGGCGGCCGGCCTGCCGACCGACCAGGCGCCCGCCACCTGGCCTGAGGTGGTCGCCGCCGCGGCCAAGCTCAAGGCCAGCGGCCACAAATGCCCGTTCACGACAGCCTGGCAGAACTGGACCCAGCTCGAGAGCTTCTCGGCCTGGCACAACGTCGAGTTCGCGACCAAGAACAACGGCCTGTCCGGTCTGGACACGCGCCTGAAGGTCAATTCGCCGCTGCACCAGCGCCACGTCGAGAACCTCGCAAGCATGGCCAAGCAGGGCCTGTTCATCTACAAGG
>NZ_JBFUIU010000004.1:0-48224 GCF_056401695.1 Variovorax sp. P4_D9 | reverse complement strand
GCTCAAGAGCGTCTCCTCGATGATGTAATCCGACGCAGACGGTTTTAACTGAGGCACGGCTTCCGTGCAGGAGGTGGGATTTGGACGAGGTACTTCTGATCACCGGCGGCAGCCGCGGCATCGGCGCGGCGACCGCCCTCCAGGCCGCCCGCCGCGGCTACGCCGTGGCCGTCAACTATGCCAGCAACTCGCTGGCCGCCGACGAGGTGGTGCGCAGCATCCGGGCTTCGGGCGGCACAGCGATCACGGTCCAGGCCGACGTCGGCGACGAGTCCCAGGTGCTGGCGATGTTCGAGAAGGTCGACGCCAAGCTGGGGCGCCTGACGGCGCTGGTCAACAACGCCGGCGTGGTCGACATGCAGGCCCGGGTCGACGAGATGAGCGTGGCGCGGCTCGAGCGCATGCTGCGCATCAACGTCATCGGCAGCTTCGTCTGCGCCCGCGAGGCCGTGCGGCGCATGAGCACGAGGCACGGCGGCAGAGGCGGGGCGATCGTCAACCTCTCGAGCGCCGCCGCGCGCCTGGGCTCGCCCGGCCAGTACGTGGACTACGCCGCGAGCAAGGGCGCGATCGAGAGCCTCACGATCGGCCTGGCCAAGGAGGTGGCCGCGGAAGGCATCCGCGTCAATGCGGTGCGCCCCGGCCTGATCGACACCGAGATCCACGCCTCGGGCGGCCTGCCCGACCGCGCCCTCCAGCTCGCCTCGACCGTGCCGATGAAGCGCACCGGGACGGCCGAGGAAGTGGCCAACGGCATCCTGTGGCTGCTGTCGGCCGAGGCCGGCTACGTCACCGGAACCTCCCTCGACATCACGGGCGGTCGCTGATGGCTCCCCCCGCGATGGACCTGATCAAGCCGCTGATCACGCTGCTGGCCATCGTCAACCCGCTGGCGATCGTGCCCTTCTTCATTCACTACACCCAGGGCTGCACCGACCAGCAGCGCAAGCGCACCGCCTGGGTATCGGCTTTCAGTGCCTTCATCGTGATCGCGGTCAGCGCGCTGCTGGGGCTGCAGCTGCTGTCCTTCTTCGGCATCTCGATCGCGAGCTTCCAGGTCGGTGGCGGAATGCTGCTACTGATCAGTTCGCTCTCGATGCTGAACGCCGAACCGGCGGAGTCGAAGACCAACAAGGACGAGATCCGCGCGACCGAGGTGAAGGCATCGCTCGGCGCCTCGATCGCGGTCGTGCCGCTGACCATTCCGCTGCTGACCGGCCCGGCCACCATGTCGACCGTGGTGATCTTCGCCGACCGCACCCAGCATGTCTGGGAGCTCGCGATCCTAGTCGGCTACGGCGTGGTGATCGGCCTGGCCACCGGCGTCACCTTCTCGCTGGCCGAGCCGATCGCGCGGGTGCTCGGCAAGACCGGCATCAACGTCATGACGCGGCTGATGGGCCTGATCCTCGCGGCGCTGGCGGTCGAGGTGATGGCCGACGGGCTGGGCACGCTGTTCCCGGTGCTGCACCGCGCGACCTGAGCGCTACGCGCCCAGGTCGACGATGCGCGGCACGATCGCCTCGCCATCGATCCGCAGCTCGGCCACCGAGATCGGCAGCCTGAAACGGCGCGGCCCCGCACTGCCCGGATTGAGATAGAGCACCGGCCCGCGCTGCTCGGCCCGCGGGCGGTGCGAGTGGCCGGACACGACGACGCGAATGCCGGCCGCAACCGGGTCGATGCGCAGCTGCGCCAGATCGTGGATCACGAACAGGCGCAGGCCATCGACTTGCAGCAGCGCCGTCTCCGGCACCGCCTCGGCCCAGGCGCCGCCGTCGTTGTTGCCGCGCACGACGGTCAACGGGGCCAGCGCGGACAGGGCGTCGATGATCTCCAGCCCGCCGATGTCGCCGCCATGCACGATGTTGTCGGCGCCGCGCAGAAAGTCCAGCGCCTCGGGCCGCAGCAGTCCGTGGGTGTCGGAGATGATGCCGATGCGCATGGCGGCGGCCCGTGCTTCGGTCGCGCTGCCCTACTGCGCGTCGACCCAGGCCACCAGCTCGGCCACCACGACGTCGCTGGCCGATGCCAGGGCCTTGACGCCGCCGGGCCCGTCGGCTGTCGGCGCCGGTTTGCGGACCGAGAAGCTGCGCTGGGCCAGCACCTTGTCGCCGGCGGGCTGATTGCGGGTCAGCGTGGCGCTCACCCGCACCAGGCCGATGCTGCGCTCGGGCGATTCGAAATACTGGCTGAATTCCTCCAGCGTGACGCGCAGGGTGTCGGGCAGGCGGCCCGCGCTGCGGGCGATGCTGGCGCTCTCCTCCGGGCCCAGCACCGTGTGGCCGGCCGACAGCGCCTCGCGCAGGCGCTGGCGCAGCAGCTGCGCCGGCGGCTGGCTCCAGCGCGACTGGCCATAGGGCCGCAGCTCGTTCKAATCCGCGTAGCCGAGGCGGTACAGCAGCTGGGTGCCGTCGAGCCGCGAATTGGCATCGACCTCGGCCAGCGCGATCATCGGCAGCGCACGCGGGGCCGGCGCGGCGGCGGCAGCCGGCGAAAGCGCCGTGTTGCCGGGCCCGAAATCGTAGAGTGYGGCCCGGGCCGGCTTGTCGGGCAGCGCGCCGCAGCCCCCCAGCAGCAGCGCGGCGGCCGGGCCGGCCAGGAAGTGCTTCAGTGCGTCGTTCATGGAAATCATGGAATGGCCTTCACGGACTTGCAGTCGTCGCCGGCACCGAGAAGCCGGGTTCGCCAGGACCGGCGACCACGCCGCCATTGCCGAACAGCAGCGATTGCGGGTTGTCGCTGATGCCGTCGGCCGCGCGGCCCAGGCGGCGCACCGCGCGCGAGGTGTCGTCGGCGACCCGGTTCACGCGCGGCAGCGTCGCGTTGTTAAACGAATCGACGGCCTGCGACAGGGCCTTGGTGCCGTCGCCGAGGCGGTCGATCGGACCGTCCTTGGCGTTCAGGCGGGTCGCGGTCGCATTGAAGTTGTTGGCGACCCGCGAGATGTCGGTGGCCGCGCCCTTGACTGTGACCATGGTGTCGCGCGTGCGGTCCATCAGCGGCGGCAGCGCCTTGAGCGCCGGGTCGAGGCCGTTCTTGACCGTGTTGTCGAGCGACTTGGTCAGCTGGTTGGCACTGGCCGCAGCGCCCGCGATGTTCTCCAGCGCATCGGCGATGCGCTTCTGGTTGTCGTCGCCGAGCAGGGCGTTGACCTTCTTGGTGACGTCTTCGACCCTGCCGAGGATGACTTCGCCGCGGTCCTGCAACTGGGCGAGCAGCGAAGGCTTGAGCGGGATGCGCGGTGGATTGTCGTTGTCCGGCACCAGCGAGACCTGTGATTCGCCCTTGTCGTCGAGGGCGATGAAGGCCAGCCCGGTGACGCCCTGGTAGCTCAACGTCGCGAAGGTCGAGGTGGTGAGCGGCACCCGTTCGTCGACCGTGATGCGGACCCGCACGTTGCCTTTCACCTTGGGGTCGAAGTCGATAGAAGCGACCTTGCCGACCGCGATCCCGCGGTAGCGCACCATGGCCTGCGGCTGCAGGCCGCTCACCGGATCGCGGGTCGACAGCTCGTAGATGTTGCGCACCGTGTTGTCGCGCGTGAGCCAGACCACCAACGCGACGATCACGGCGATCAGGCCGAGCACGAAGGCCCCGGCGGCGAGGGCATGGGACTTGTTTTCCATGGCGGCTACCTTTCGGACAAGGGGGTCAACCGGCCGGCCGCCCCTTCATGCAGTGCTTCCATGGCGCGCTGGCCGCGGCCGCCGAGGAAGTACTCGTGGATGAACGGATGGGGATACGCGATCACCTCGCGCGTCGTCCCCGCGACGATCACCTTGTGGTCGGCCAGCACCGCGATGCGGCTGCTGAGGTCGAACAGGGTGTCGAGGTCGTGCGTGATCATCACCACCGTGAGCCCGAGCTCGCGGTGCAGGCCGCGCAGCAGGTCGCAGAAGCCGTCGGCACTTTCGGGATCGAGGCCGGCGGTGGGCTCGTCGAGCAGCAGCAGGGGCGGGTCCATGATCAGTGCCCGCGCCAACGCCACCCGCTTGATCATGCCGCCCGAAAGATCGGCCGGACTCTTGGTGGCCTGCTGCGGGCTCAGCCCGACCATCTGCAGCTTGACCAGCGCGGCATCGCGGATCAGGTCGTCGGGCAGCAGCTTGAGTTCGCGCAGCGGAAAGGCGACGTTGTCGAGCACGCTGAAGGCCGAGAACAGCGCGCCGTGCTGGAACAGCATGCCGACATTGGCGGCACCCATCGCACTGAGCTGCCCCGGCGGCCGGCCGAGCACCGTGACCTCGCCGCGGGTCGGATGCTCGAGCCCGAGGATCTGGCGCAGCAGCACGGTCTTGCCGGTGCCCGAGCCGCCCACCAGCGACAGCACCTCGCCGCGCACGATCGTGAGGTCGAGGTCGCGGTGCACCACCTGGTCGCCGTCGGGCGACCGGAAGATGGTCCAGAGCTTGCGGATCTCGACCACGCGTTCRGCGTCGCGGGGAAAGTTGTCTGTCATCAGCGCAGCCCCACGCCCTTGAACAGCACCGCGAACAGCGCATCGACCAGGATCACCACCGTGATCGAGGTCACCACCGACGAGGTCGTGCCGCGGCCGAGGCTCTCGGTATTGGGTTTGACCCTCAGGCCGAAATGGCAGCCGATCAGCGCGATCAGGATCCCGAACACCGCCGACTTGGACAGCGCGAGATAGAGGTTCGACATCGGCACCGCGCGCGGCAGCGCCGAGAGAAAGTACGCGGGCGAGATGTCGAGCGACAGGTCGGCCGCGATCATGCCGCCGAACAGCGCCGCCATCGAGGTCCACATGCTGATCAGCGGCATCGTGATCGCCAGCGCCAGCACCCGCGGCATCACCAGCCGGAAGCCATGCGGGATGCCCATCACACGCATCGCATCGAGCTCATCGGTGACGCGCATGACACCGATCTGCGCCGTGATGGCCGAGCCCGAGCGGCCGGCGACCAGCACCGCCGCCAGCACCGGGCCGAGCTCGCGGATCAGCGACAGGCCGAGGATATTGACGATGAAGGTCTCGGCGCCGTACTGGCGCAGCTGCTGCGAGGTCAGGTAGGCCAGTACCACGCCGATCAGCAGGCCGACCAGCGCGGTGATCGGCAGCGCGGTGGTGCCGAACTGGTAGATCTGGCCCGAGAAATCGCGCCAGGGCCCGCGGTGCGGTGCCCGCAGCAGCTTACCGAGGTCGAGCGTGAGCTGGCCGATGAGACCGAGGAAATCGCGCGCCACGAACATCATCCGCGGCCCGTTGTGGKCGAAGGCCTTGAAGCGGGCGGCCAGCGTGACCGGGGGCTCGACCGGCGCGCTGCAGGTGTAGAGGGCAACCTGATCGAGCACCGCCTTGTGCTGCGAATCCATCTCGAGCCGCGCCGGCCAGGCCTGCCCCCAATGATCCCAGAGCAGTTGGGCGCCGATGTGATCGAGCTGCTCGATCGGCCGCAGGTCCCAGGGGCGGCCCTCCTTGGCTGGGACGCTCTTCAGGCTGTCGGACAGCGCGCCCCAGGCCCGCGCCGACGACATCGCCAGCACGGTCCAACGGCCGGTGGCCACCGCCCATCGGCCGCCGTCCTGATCGCGTTCGACGACGCGCGGTTGCGCGCCCTGCGCTTCTTGCGCATCGGCGGGCATCGGCGAATCGGTCGGCATGAGGGCAGCGGCAGTTCGTGAAGCGAATGACGCAACATCGTAACCGGGTGCGTCCGCGACGGGCCTCCCGAATGCCGCCCCTGCGCGTAGGCGATCGCGCAAGCCCCGGGGCTTTGCCACAATTCGGTGCCGACGGCGAAATAGTGCCCGATGGCCGGCGGCGGCATTTTCCAAAACGACAAGAGACAAGCAAGACCGAATGAGCGACACCATCTTCGACTACATCGTGATCGGCGGCGGCACCGCCGGCGCGTTGATGTGCAACCGCCTGACCCGCAGCTCGCAGCAGCGCACGCTGCTGATCGAAGCCGGCCGCAAGGACGACTACCACTGGATCCACATCCCGGTGGGCTACCTCTACTGCATCGGCAACCCGCGCACCGACTGGCTCTACAGCACCGAGCCCGACGCCGGGCTGAACGGCCGCACGCTGCGCTACCCGCGCGGCAAGACCCTGGGCGGCTGCTCGAGCATCAACGGCATGATCTACATGCGCGGCCAGTCGCGCGACTACGAGCATTGGGCCGCGCTCACTGGCGACGACGCCTGGCGCTGGAACAACGTGCTGCCGGCCTTCAAGCAGCACGAGGACTATTACCTCGGCGCCGACGAGATGCACGGCGCCGGCGGCGAATGGCGGGTCGAGAAGCAGCGCCTGCGCTGGGACATCCTCGACGCCTTCGCCGACGCTGCGCAGCAGGCCGGCATTCCTCACARCAGCGACTTCAACCGCGGCAGCAATGAGGGCGTTGGCTATTTCCAGGTCAACCAGAAGAACGGCTGGCGCTGGAACACCGCCAAGGCTTTCCTGCGGCCCACTTGCTACGGGCGGCCGAACTTCGAGATGTGGGTCAACGCCCATGTGACGAAGCTGATCGTCGAGACCCAGGCCGATGGCAGCCGGCGCTGCACCGGCGTGCAGGTCTGGGACGGCCACGAGATGGTGACGGCGCAAGCCACGCGCGAGGTGCTGTTGTGCGCCGGCAGCATCGGCTCGCCGCAACTGCTGCAGCTCTCGGGCATCGGCCCGGCGGAGCTGCTGCAGCAGCACGGCATCGAGGTGGTGGCCGACCTGCCGGGCGTCGGCGCCAACCTGCAGGACCATCTGCAGATCCGCGCGGTCTACAAGATCCAGGGCGCACCCACGCTCAACGTACTGGCCTCGTCGCTCTACGGCAAGGCGAAGATCGGCATGGAGTACCTGTTCAAGCGCAGCGGGCCGATGAGCATGGCGCCCTCGCAGCTCGGGGCCTTCACCCGCAGCTCGCCCGAGCACGAGTGGCCGAACCTCGAGTACCACGTGCAGCCGCTGTCGCTCGACGCCTTCGGCGAGCCGCTGCACAGCTTCCCGGCCTTCACCGCCAGCGTCTGCAACCTCAACCCGACCAGCCGCGGCACCGTGCGCATCAAGAGCGGCAAGTTCGGCGACGCGCCGGCGATCGCGCCCAACTACCTCAGCACCGACGAGGACCGCAAGGTGGCGGCCGATTCGCTGCGGGTCACGCGCCGGATCGCCGCCCAGCCCGCGCTTGCGAAGTACGCCCCCGAGGAATGGAAGCCCGGACTCCAGTACCAGACCGACGAGGAACTGGCCCGGCTGGCCGGCGACATCGCGACCACCATCTTCCATCCGGTGGGCACCACGCGGATGGGCGCCGATGGCGATCCGATGGCGGTGCTGGATTCGCGGCTGCGGGTGCGCGGCATCGAGGGCCTGCGGGTGGTCGACGCCGGAGCCATGCCGACCATCACCAGCGGCAACACCAACAGCCCGACCTTGATGATCGCCGAGAAGGCGGCCGGGTGGGTTCGCGAGGCGGCTGTGGCTCCATGATGTATCCGTTTGTTTCCATTGACGGGTAATCCCCGATGCACTGGCACGGTGCGCCGAATTAAAGTTCAGCCACTCGCAAACGGGCCAGCCCGCAGCGCGGGGGACCGAGGAGACATCTTTCGAAGAACCAGAACTAGATCAGACAAGGCATCCGCACGAGATGCCGTTTTTTTGAACAAGGCGCCGCCAGTCGGCGCCTTTTCTTTTGGGGCCAAGGTCCTGCGGCAACAGCAAGTGGGGCACGGCGGCCGCGGCGGCGCAGTTCCACCATCGCGTCGGCCTGCGCTGGCTACGACTTCCTCAAGGCGGCCGGCTCGGCCAAGCTGCTCAACACCATGACCAACCTGGGCGCGCTGCTGCTGTTCGGGCTTAAGGGCCATGTGCTGTGGCCGCTGGCCGTGACCATGGCGTTTGCCAACGTGGCCGGCAGCGTGATCGGCGCCCGCGTCGCCATCAGGCAGGGCGCCGCATTCGTGCGCAAGGTGTTCATCAGGGTGGTCGGCGCTCTCATCCCGAAGACGGCCTACGACGCCTTCCTGCGTTGAAGGCTCAGGGGGCGACCGAGGCCTGTGCGGTCATGCCGGCTGGCGACCAGGCGACGTCGCTGGCCACGCGCGGCTTGCCGATCGGCACGGTGGCCTTGCCGATCTGGATCGCCGCCATGTCGGCCTCGCTCGGGTACTGGTTCATGAGCCAGTAGTCGAAGACGCGGCGCGCGATCGGCGCCGCGGCGCCGGCGCCCCAGCCGGCGTTCTCGACGATCAGCGCCACCGCGATCTTGGGGTCGTTGACCGGCGCGAAGGCCATGAACAGGGCGTGGTCGCGCTGGTGCTCCTCCAGCGCCTTGGCGTTGTACTTGGTGTTCTGCGCCTGCGAGACGGCCTGCGCGGTGCCGGTCTTGCCGGCCGCCTGGTAGGCGGCGCCGACGAAAACGCCACGTGCGGTGCCGCCGGTCACCACGGCGGTCAGGCCCTCGCGGACCACGGCGATGTCTGAAGCCTTGTAGCCGAGGTCCTGCGGCGGCGGCTGCACGACCGGCTTGACCTCGCCCGTCACCGTGTCGCGGATCGCCAGCACCAGGTGCGGCTTGTTCTTGATGCCGCCATTGGCCACGATCGCGGTGGCCTGCGCCAACTGGAGCATCGTGAAGCTGTTGTAGCCCTGGCCGATGCCCAGCGAGATGGTCTCGCCGGCGTACCACTTCCTCTGCTCGAGACGCTTGTAGGCGTTGCGCTTCCACTCGGTGCTGGGGAGCACGCCGCGCACCTCGCCGCCAATGTCGATGCCGGTGATCTGGCCGAAGCCCAGCGGCTTCATGGAATCGTGGATCAGGTCCACGCCCATCTCGTTGGCCAGCGAGTAGTAGTAGATGTTGCTCGACAGCTGGATCGAGCGCCGCATGTCGACGCCGCCGATGTTGCCTTCGGGGCTGCCGAAGCGATGGCCGCCGAAGTTGAAGTAGCCGGGGTCATTGACCACCACGCTGGGCCCGCGCTTGCCGGTCCGCAGCGCCGCCAGTGCCATGAAGGGCTTGTAGGTAGAGCCCGGCGGGTAGGTGCCGCGCAAGGCGCGATTGAGCAGCGGCTTGTCGAGCGATTCGCTCAGTTCCTTCCAGCTCTCGCTGTCGATGCCTTCGACGAACAGGTTGGGGTCGAAGGTCGGCTTGCTGACGAAGGCCAGGATCTCGCCTGTCTTGGGATCGAAGGCGACCAGCGCGCCGCGGCGCTCGCCGTACATATCCTCGACCAGCTTCTGCAGCTTGATGTCGAGCGACAGCATGACGGTGTTGCCGGGCGTCGCCGGATGGGCCGCGAGCCGGCGCACCGCGCGGCCCCCGGCCGAGGTTTCCATCTGCTCGACGCCGGTCTGGCCATGCAGCGTCTTCTCGTAGCTCTGCTCGATGCCGAGCTTGCCGATGTACTCGGTGCCCTTGTAGTTGGCGAGGTCCTCGTCCTCCCAGTCCTCCATCGCCGTCTTCTCGGCCTGGTTGATGCGGCCGATGTAGCCCAGCACGTGGCTGGCCAGTTCGCCATGGGGGTAGTTGCGGAACAGCCGGGCCTTGATCTCGACGCCCGGGAAGCGGTAGCGCTGGGCCGCGAAGCGCGCCACTTCCTCGTCGCTCAGGCGGGTCCGGATCGGCACCGAGTCGAAGCTGCGCGAGTCTTCGCGCAGCCGCTTGAAGCGCCGGCGGTCGCGCGGAGAGATCTCGAGCACTTCGGTCAATGCGTCGATGGTCTCCTCGAGGTTGCCGGCCTTGGAGGGCGTGATCTCGAGCGTGTAGGCCGAGTAGTTGGAAGCCAGCGTGATCCCGTTGCGGTCCAGGATCAGGCCGCGGTTCGGCACCACCGGCACGATCGCCGTGCGATTGCTCTCGGCCTGCTCGGCCAGGTCTTCATGCCGCACCACCTGCAGGTAGATCAGGCGCGCGCACAGCAGCCCGAAGGCCGTGAGCACGACCATGCCGATCACGATCACCCGCCGCTTGAAGCGGGCGAGGTCGGCGGCAACGTTGCGGATCTCTGTCATCGGGTGCTGAAGCTTAGGCTGCACGAAGCCCGCAGGCAATGGGGCCTGTCGGGCGGGCGGGGCAACGGTCAGAGTGGTCTGTTGGCGTCGGGTTCCGGGGTTCGGCGCTGCGGCGCCAGAAGAACCAGGCTGACCAGCGGCCACAGGGCCGCCTCCAACGCTGGCGCTACCAGCAGCGACCAGCCCGGGAAGGCACCGCCGCCGATCATGCGGATGGCCAGTTCGATCAGGTGGGAAAGCGCGAACAACGGAAGCACTTGCAGCGCCTGGGAAATGAGCGGATACCAAAGCAGCCGCCGGTGGATCATGGTCGCCAGAAAGCCGAGTGTCGTGTATGAAAGGGCATGCTGCCCAAGCATCGCGGCCTGGTGGACGTCCATCAGCAGCCCGAACACGAAGGCGGCGCCGATGCCGATGCGCGCCGGCTGGTGCACGCTCCAGAACACGATCACCAGCGCCAGCAGGTCGGGAGTCCAGGCGGCACGGCCGAGCGGCACCATGTTGAGCAGCAGCGCGACGATCAGGCTGGTCCACATGAACAGCGGGCYGACGGGCAGCAAGAGCTGCTGCTGGCCGGGACGCATGATCATCGCGGGCTCGCTTCCTTCTTGTCGGCCTTCTTGGCGGACTTGGCATCGGCCTTGGCGTCTGCCTTGGCGTCGGCCTTGGCATCTGCCTTGTCCGCCTTCTTCTTGGCGGCGACGGCCGAGGGCGTGTTCGGCGGGGTCGGTTTCGGCACCGCCGTTGCACCGCTGGGCGCCAGCACGAGCACATAGCGCGCCGCACTCACGTGGGCCAGCGGCACGCAATGGATGCGCGCGAAGGCGGAGTCGGCGCGGCGCTCGATGCGATCGATCTTGGCCACCGGCAGGCCGGGCGGATAGACGCCGTCGACGCCGCTGGTGGTCAGCACATCGCCTTCCTGGACATCCGAGTTGGCCTGCATGAAGCGCAGTTCGAGCCCGCCGCCATGCGCACTGGCGTCGCCGAAGGCCACGCTGCGGGCGCCGGTGCGCACGTTCTGGACCGGGATCGACAGGTCGCGGTCGATCACCAGCGTGATCTCGCTCGAGAAGGGCTGCACCTGCGTCACCTGACCGAGCACGCCGTGCTCGTCGATCACCGGCGAGCCGGGCGCGATGCCGTTGGCCAGGCCCTGGTCGATCACCAGCTTGCGCGTGTAGGGGTCGGCCGCGTCATACAGCACCTCCGCCGCACGGCCCGGCGTCTGGGTGACCTGGCGCAGTTCGAGCAGGGAGCGCAGGCGGGCGTTTTCCTGGGCCAGCGTATCGGCCTGACTGGCGCGCTCGGACTGCAGCGCGAGCGCCTTGCGGGCCGCCGCCTCGTTGACTTGCGCCGTTTGCAGATCCTCGAGGTAGCGCCCGCCGTCGGCCACCAGCTGAACCGGCTTCAGCGCCAGCCATTGCACCGGGTAGAGCACCGTGCCGATCGCGAGACGAAGCGGCTGCACGATGTGGAGGCGCGCGTCGGCCACCATCAGGAACAGCGCCAGCGCGCTGAAGAAGATCAGCTTGCTCAGCGCCGACGGCCCCTGGTTGAAGAGGGGCGGTGCAGTGCGATCGAGAGTGCCGAGCGGCATGACGCTTTATGCCACGAGAGATGCAGGGACAGCAGCGCTATTTGTCCGGATGTTCCAGAGTTGCCGCGGAACCGGCTTTGCCGGGCCGCAGGCAACACCCCCTGTAGGGGGTGGGAGCGCGACACGCAGTGCGCGCGACCTGGGGGAGCGCATTATTCGCTGGTGAAGATGCTTCCCAGGCGGTCCATGCGCTCGAGGGCGATGCCGCAGCCGCGCACCACGCAGGTCAGCGGATCTTCGGCGACCAGCACCGGCAGGCCGGTTTCCTCGGCCAGCAGGCGATCGAGGTCGCGCAGCAGGGCGCCGCCGCCGGTCAGCATCATGCCGCGTTCGGCGATGTCGGCGCCGAGTTCGGGCGGCGTCTGCTCGAGCGCATTCTTGACAGCCGAGACGATGTTGTTGAGCGGATCGGTCAGGGCTTCGAGCACCTCGTTGCTGCTGATCGTGAAGCTGCGCGGCACGCCCTCGCTGAGGTTGCGGCCCTTGACTTCCATTTCCTTGACCTCGGAACCCGGGAAGGCCGAACCGATGTTCTTCTTGATCACTTCGGCCGTCGGCTCGCCGATCAGCATGCCGTAGTTGCGGCGGATGTAGTTGATGATCGCCTCGTCGAAGCGGTCGCCGCCCACGCGGACGCTGCCCTTGTAGACCATACCGCCGAGGGAGATCACGCCGACTTCGGTGGTGCCGCCGCCGATGTCGACCACCATCGAGCCGCTGGCCTCGGACACAGGCAGGCCGGCGCCGATCGCGGCGGCCATCGGTTCCTCGATCAGGTAGACCGAGGTCGCGCCGGCCGCTTCGGCCGCGTCCTTGATGGCGCGGCGCTCGACCTGGGTCGAGCCGCAGGGCACGCAGATGATGATCCGCGGGCTCGGCGTGAGCAGCGAGCGCGGGTGCACCATCTTGATGAACTGCTTGATCATCTGCTCGGTGATGACGAAGTCGGCGATGACGCCGTCCTTCATCGGCCGGATGGCCTCGATGTTGCCGGGCACCTTGCCGAGCATGGCCTTGGCCTCGCGGCCGACGGCCTGGATCACTTTCTTGCCGTGCGGCCCTCCTTCGTGGCGGATCGCGACGACCGACGGCTCGTCCAACACGATGCCCTTGTTGCGGGCGAAGATGAGGGTGTTGGCGGTGCCGAGGTCGATCGCCAGGTCGGTAGAGAAATACCGACGGAAAGCTCCAAACATTGTGGAATTCCTCTGGGGCACGGCATGCGCGTCGGCAGGCCGTCGCCCTCTTATTGGGTCGTGTGAAGGGTGGTTTGAAACGTTTTTGCGGCAAATGCCGGCGCGTTCGCGGGGGTTGCGGCAAAGGCGGGATAATAACCGAATCCCCTGACAGCCCAGCGTTTCAGAGCAGCTTTACGGGATGCGAATGCACCCTGTTCGACGCCAGAAACGCTCTTTTTCGATGTCCCTCACCTCCACAGATATTGCCCGCATCGCCTCTCTGGCGCGGCTCCAGCTGGCTCCCGACGAAAGCGAGCGGATGCTCGGCCAGATCAACGGCTTCTTCGACCTGGTCGAGCGCATGCGCGCGGTCGACACCGCCGGCATCGAGCCGCTGGCCCACCCCGTGGCCGCGATCGAGGACATCACGCTTCGCCTGGCGGAAGACGTGGTGACCGAGCCGAACAACCGCGAGGCCAACCAGCGCAGCGCGCCGGCGGTCGAGAACGGCCTGTTCCTGGTGCCGAAGGTGATCGAATGAGCGGCGAAATCCATCGGATGGGCGTGGCCGGGCTGGCTGTTGCCCTGCGCGAACGCAAGATTTCGGCGGTCGAGGCCGCCCATCACCACCTGTCCCGGATCCGCGCCCACCAGGATCTGGGCGCCTTCGTGGCGATCGACGAGCAACTCACGCTGTCCCAGGCCCGCGCCGCCGACCACCGCATCGCCGCCGGCTCCGGCGCGGCCCTCGAAGGCGTGCCGATCGCCCACAAGGACATCTTCGTCACCGCCGACCTGCCGACCACCGCCGGTTCGCGCATCCTGGCCGGCTACCGCTCGCCCTTCGACGCCACCGTGGTGCGCAAGTTGGCCGAGGCCGGTGCCGTGACCTTGGGCAAGCTCAGTTGCGACGAGTTCGCGATGGGCTCGGCCAACGAGAACGTCGCCGTGCCCGCGATCGGCTTCGACCAAGCGGTGCCGGTGCGCAACCCGTGGGACACCGACCGCATCCCCGGCGGTTCGTCGGGCGGCAGCGCCGTGGCTGTGGCCGCGGGCCTGGCCCCAGCCGCCACCGGAACCGACACCGGCGGCTCGATCCGCCAGCCGGCCTCTTTCTGCGGCGTCACCGGCATCAAGCCGACTTACGGCCGCGCCTCGCGCTACGGCATGGTCGCCTTCGCCTCCAGCCTCGACCAGGCCGGCCCGATGGCCCGCTCGGCCGAAGACTGCGCGCTGCTGCTGTCGGCCATGTGCGGGCCCGACCCCGATCGCGACTCGACCTCGCTGAACAAGCCGGTCGAGAACTTCTCGCGCTCGCTCAAGGACTCGCTCGACGGCTTGCGCATCGGCGTGCCGAAGGAGTTCTTCGGCGAGGGCGTGGCGCCCGGCGTGCGCGCCGCTGTCGATGCCGCGCTGGTCGAATACGAGAAGCTCGGCGCCCGCCGCGTCGAGATCACGCTGCCGCGCACCGAGCTGTCGATTCCCGTGTACTACATCATTGCGGCGGCCGAGGCCTCCAGCAACCTGAGCCGCTTCGACGGCGTCAAGTTCGGCCACCGCGCCAAGAACTACCGCGACCTGGCCGACATGTACGCGCAGACCCGCGAGGAAGGCTTCGGCGACGAGGTCAAGCGCCGCATCATGATCGGCACCTACGTGCTCTCGCACGGCTACTACGACGCCTACTACCTGCAGGCCCAGAAGGTGCGCCGCATGATCGCCGACGACTTCCAGCAGGCTTTCAGGCAGTGCGACGTCATCGCCGGCCCGGCCGCGCCGACGGTGGCCTGGAAGCTCGGCGAGCACGGCGGCGACCCTGTGGCCGACTACCTGGCCGACATCTTCACCTTGCCGGCCTCGCTGGCCGGCCTGCCCGGCATGAGCGTGCCGGCGGGCTTCCACGGCGCACTGCCGGTCGGCATCCAGTTGATCGGCAACTACTTCGCCGAGGCCAGACTGCTCAACGCGGCGCACGCCTTCCAGCAGGCCACCGACTGGCACCTCCGCACCCCGGGAGGCTTTTGACATGACGCAGCAGCTCCAAGACACCACCGAACAATTGCAGGCCGGCCGGCCGACCGGTCCGCTGGTCCGCGGCTATGAAGTCGTGATCGGCTTCGAGACCCACGCCCAGCTCTCGACCGCCTCGAAGATCTTCAGCCGCGCCTCGACCGCCTTCGGCGCCGAACCCAATACGCAGGCCTGCGCGGTCGACCTCGCGCTGCCAGGCACGCTGCCGGTGATGAACAAGGGCGCGGTCGAGCGCGCCATCAAGCTCGGTCTCGCGCTCGGCTCGACGATCGCGCCGCGCAGCGTGTTCGCGCGCAAGAACTATTTCTACCCCGACCTGCCCAAGGGCTACCAGATCAGCCAGTTCGAGATCCCCGTCGTGCAGGGCGGCTCTGTGAGCTTCTTCGTCGGCGACGAACCGAAGACCGTGCGCCTGGTGCGCGCGCACCTCGAAGAGGACGCCGGCAAGTCGCTGCACGAGGACTTCGTCGGCCAGTCGGGCATCGACCTGAACCGCGCCGGCACGCCGCTGCTCGAGATCGTCACCGAACCCGACATGCGCTCCACCGCCGAGGCCGTGGCCTATGCGCGCGAGCTGCACAAGATCGTCACCTGGATCGGCATCTGCGACGGCAACATGCAGGAAGGCAGCTTTCGCTGCGACGCCAACGTGTCGGTGCGCAGGCCCGGCGACAAGCTGGGCACGCGGCGCGAGATCAAGAACCTGAACAGCTTCAAGTTCATGCAGCAGGCGATCGACTACGAGATCCGGTGGCAGATCGAGGAAATCGAGGACGGCCGCGCGATCCAGCAGGCGACCGTGCTGTTCGACCCCGACTCGGGCGAGACCCGTGCCATGCGGACCAAGGAGGACGCGGCCGACTACCGCTACTTCCCCGATCCCGACCTGCCGCCGCTGGCGATCGGCGCCGACTGGATCGAGCGCGTGCGCGCCGAGATGCCCGAGCTGCCGCGCGCGATGGCCGAGCGCTACGTGCGCGAGCACGGCCTGTCGGACTACGACGCCGCGCAGCTGACGCAGAGCCCGGCCCTGGCCGCCTACTTCCAGGGCGCTGTGGCCGCCGGTGCCAACGCCAAGCTGGCCAGCAACTGGATCACCGGCGAGATCGCCCGGCGCCTGAACCAGCAGGACATCGCGATCACCGAAGCCCCGGTGACGGCCGTCCAGCTGGCGCGGCTGGTGGTGCGCATCAGCGATGGCACGATCTCGAACAATGCGGCGCGCCAGGTGTTCGACGCCTTGTGGACCGGCGAGGGCCAGGAGGTCGACGCGATCATCGAGGCCAAGGGCCTGAAGCAGATGAGCGACAGCAGCGCGCTCGAGAAGATCATCGATGGCGTGCTGGCCACCAACCAGAAGAACATCGACGAATACCGCGCCGGCAAGGACAAGGCCTTCAACGCGCTGGTCGGCCAGGTCATGAAGGCCAGCCAGGGCAAGGCCAACCCCGCGCAAGTCAACGCGCTGCTAAAAGCCAAACTGGGCTAGTAATCCCGGCCGGCGCAGCCAGGCCCCTTGGTGAAACACCGCGGAACTGGCTTCGCCAAGCCGCTGGTGTTGCCCCCGGTAGGGGGTGGGCGCCCGGACACGAAGAGCCGGGCAACCTGGGGGCGATCCCTATTTGGCGGCCCACAGGGGCTTGAGGCGCGTTGCCTCCTCGTCGAAGCGCGCGTTGAGGCGCTTCTTTTCCTCTTCCTGCTCGCCGATGAAGCGGTTCTGCACCGCGACGCTCTTGGCGTTGTCGTCGAGCTTGCGGCGCACCGCGTCGGGCGCCTTGCTCGGGTCACTCTTGTAGAACTCGAGCTCATCGTCTATCTTCTTGCGGTCCTCGGCCAGTTCGCCCAGTCGCTTGCGGGCGGCCTGGATGACGACGTCGATCTGCACCAGCGCCTCGGCCCGCTCGCGGTCGTGGGCGGCCGCGTTGGGGTAGCGCACCAGCAGCGCGCGCTCGCGCCGCCGCTCCTCGACCTGCCGGGCCGCCTTCAGCTGGCCCAGGCGGTCGCGCTCCTCGCGCTCGGCCTGCTCGCGCGCCGTGTAGGTGGGCTCGATCTTGCGCCGCGTGGTGCCGCTCGGATTGAGCTCGCGCTGCTCGCGGTCGATGCAGTCGGGGATCGGCCGGTCGGCGGTGATGGTGCGGCCGCGCGAATCGGTGCAGCTGTAGATGCCGGCGCTGGGCGGACGGGCGGCACCGGCCGCGGGTTGCTGTGCATGCACCGCGCCTGCCGCGGCCAGCGAGAACGCCAGGAATGCCTTCAGTGCTTGGGTGCTCGCCAACATCGGTCCTTCAGACGGGTTGAATCAGCCCGCGCCGTAACGTGCCCGGTACGCCAGCACGCGCGGGCGGTGGGCGCCCAGCTCGTCATCCGCGCGGCCTGACAGATACTGTAACAAGTCGTCCAGCGTCGCGATGGAAATAACTTCAAGCCCGAGCTGATTGCGTACATATTGCACGGCGCTGTGGTCTACGTCGACGCCGTTCTCGGTCGCCTTCTCCTGGCGGTCGAGCGCGATCGCGACCGCGTGGGGGATGGCGCCGGCCGCGCGGATGGCCGCGATCGACTCGCGCACCGCGGTGCCCGCCGACATCACGTCGTCGACGATCAGCACCCGGCCCTTGAGCGGCGCCCCGACCAGGGTGCCGCCCTCGCCGTGGTCCTTGGCTTCCTTGCGGTTGTAGGCGAAAGGCACGTTGCGGCCGCGCCGCGCGAGCTCGGCCGCCACCGTGGCGCCGAGCGGAATGCCCTTGTAGGCCGGCCCGAAGATCATGTCGAACTCGAGCCCGCTGGCGATCAGCCGGTCTGCATAGAATTCGGCCAGCCGCGCGAGCTTGGCGCCATCGTCGAACAGGCCGGCATTGAAGAAATAGGGGCTGATGCGGCCGGCCTTGGTCTTGAACTCGCCGAAGCGCAGCACCCCCGACTCCAACGCAAACTGGACGAACGCCTGTGCCAGCGCGCCGTCCTCTCCAATTTTTTCAGCCATAGGAATGTCCTCGTGTTCAAACTGACCAGCCTCAACCTCAACGGCCTGCGATCGGCTGCCACCAAGGGCGTCGCCGACTGGGTCGGCGGACTGGGGCCGGATTGTATTTGCATGCAGGAAATCAGGGTCCAGGCGAGCGACATCGAGGGCCGCTTCGAGGAGATGGCCGGCCTCAAGGGGCACTTCCATTTCGCCGAGAAGAAGGGCTACGCGGGCACCGCGATCTACTCGAAGCACGCGCCCAGCGACGTGGTCGTGGGCTGGGGCGACGCCGAGTTCGACGCCGAGGGCCGCTACCTCGAGCTGCGCTTCGACACGCCGAAGCGCAAGCTGTCGATCATCAGCAGCTATTTTCCGAGCGGCTCATCGGGCGAAGAGCGGCAGGCGGCGAAGTTCCGCTTCCTCAAGGGCTTCTTCCCGCATCTCAGCGCGCTGAAGCGCGAGCGTGAGTTCATCCTCTGCGGCGACATCAACATCGCCCACAAGGAGATCGACCTCAAGAACTGGCGCGGCAACCAGAAGAACAGCGGCTTCCTGCCCGAGGAGCGGGCCTGGATGACTCGGCTGCTCGATGCCGGCGCCGAGGGCGCGGGCCTGGTCGACGTCTACCGGATGCTCAAGCCCGAGACCACCGACGAGGCCTACACCTGGTGGAGCAACCGCGGCCAGGCCTACGCCAAGAACGTGGGCTGGCGGCTGGACTACCACCTGGCGACGCCGAAGCTGGCGGCGCTGGCGCGCGAGGAATCGATCTTCAAGACCATCAAGTTCAGCGACCACGCGCCGATAACGGTGGACTACGACTTCAGCCTGTAAGGGCTTCGAACAGGACGTCCTGCGCGCCCTCCCACAACACCTTATGGCCGAGCGCGCGCAGTTGCTCTCGTCCGTCGATGATGGTGAGGAAATGGTTGCCCGCGAGCGGTCCCATCTTGCTCGCGAAGCTGCAGCCGCCGTAAGCCAAGATGATCTCGGTCTCGCTGTAGCCGCCGGGATAGAACAGGATGTCGCCGGCCGAGGGGTGGCTGGTGTGGTTCTCGAAGCCGACGCCGAGCTGGAAATCGCCCAGCGGCACCCAGCAGCCCTCGCCGCTCCAGCGCACGTGGATCAGCTTCTGACGGTACGGCAAAAGCTTGCGGAAGGCGGCCACCGTGAGCGGCGCGTCGGGATGGGTCTCGGCGACAAAGCGCAGGCCGCCGGCGGTGATCTGGATATGTTGCATCGGACAGAGCGTACAACGCCACGGCCATCGCCGCGCGCTGCCTAGCGGGACAGCGCAGGGAGTGCCTTCGCCAACGTGTCGCCGAAGGACTGCATGGCCTCGCTCGCCTGCGCACCCCGCTTGGTGATGCGAAAGAAGTCCATTTCGACCCTGGGCTTGACCAGCACGTCGGTCCGCACGCGGTGCCGGCGGCAGGCCGCGAGCGCGAAGGTGGGCATCACGGCGGTGCCGAAGCCAGCCTCGACCATCGAGATCAGCGTGCCGAAGAAATTGAACGCGGGGCGCTGCGCATCGGCGCGGCCGATCGCGCCCAGGTGAAGGTCGATGACCTTCTGGATCGGATTGCTGGGCGGCAATCCCACCAGTTCGGCGGCACGCAGCGACGACCAGGGCGCGCTGCCGGTGACCTGCGCCTCGCCCTCGTGCTCGGCCCGCATCACCCGCATCAGGTGGAAGCGGCCGACCGGGACACGCTCCAGACCCGGCGCGGCCTTGAAGAAGAAGCCCAGCCCGATCTCCGCCTCGCCCTGGAGGACCATCGCCTCCACATCGCGCAGGTCGGCATCGAACAACTTGAGATTGACCGTCGGATGGCTCTCGCGGAACTGACCGAACACCTGCGGCAGCAGGTTGGACGACACCAGCGGAGTGGCCGCGATGCGCAGCGTCTGGCGCGCCAGGTCACCTTCGACGCCAAGCCTCGACGTGACCTCGTCGAGGTCGGTGACGACGCGCTCGACCACCGGCATCAGTTGCCGGCCAGCCGCCGTGAGACTCACCATGCGCGTCGTGCGGTCGAACAGCCGGCAGCCCAGTTGACGCTCCATTTCGCGCACCAGCGTGCTCAGGCCGGCCTGCGTCATGTGCGCCTGTTCGGCGGCGCGCGTGAAATTGCCGATGCGCGCAACATGCAGGAAGGCGCGCATCTGACGGATGGACAGATTCATACGACTTCATGATAAATCCATCCCATATCTAAATTTCCCAAATGGCTAATCACTCGGTCTAATCCGAATTCCGTTGATCCAGGACAAAGCAAGGGAAATCGAAAAATGAGCAAGCAAACCGAAGTCATCGTGCTGGGCGCCGGCATCGGCGGCCTGACCCTCGCACTGAGCCTGCACCAGGCCGGCATTGCCTGCCGCGTCTACGAAGCGGTGCCCGAGCTCAAGCCGCTCGGCGTCGGCATCAACCTGCTGCCCCATGCGGTGCGCGAACTGAGCGAACTCGGGCTGGCGGCCGCGCTCGATGCGGTGGGCGTGCAGACCCGCGAATCGGTTTTCTTCAACTCGCACGGACAGCTGGTGTTTCGCGAAGCGGCCGGCATTGCCGCCGGCTACGAGTGGCCTCAATACTCGATCCACCGCGGCGACCTACACAGCATTCTGCTGGCGGCGACCCTCGAACGCATCGGCGCCGATGCGGTGGTGTGCGGCCATCGCTGCGTGGGCGTCGAGCAGGACGACGCCGGCGTCACGGCGCGCTTCACGACGTCGCAGGGCACGGCAACTGCCAGCGTACCCGGCGCCGTGGCGATCGGCTGCGACGGCATCCATTCGGTGCTGCGAAAGCAGTTCTACCCGAACGAAGGTGCGCCGCGCTACTCGGGCGTCAACATGTGGCGCGGCACGGCAACGCACAAGCCCTTTCTCTCGGGGGCCAGCATGGTGCGGGCGGGCTGGCTCGACCTGGGCAAGATGGTGATCTACCCGATCCGGAACAATGTGGACGGCGAGGGCAACCAGCTGATCAACTGGGTGGCGGAGATCCACGCGCCCAAGCCCGCGCTGCAGGACTGGAGCCGCCCCRGCCGGCTCGAAGACTTCCTGCCCGCCTTCGAGGACTGGCATTTCGACTGGCTCGACGTGCCGGCGCTGATCCAGTCGTCCGACGCCATCCTCGAATATCCGATGGTCGACCAGGACCCGCTGCCGAAGTGGACCCACGGGCGTCTCACGCTGCTCGGCGACGCGGCCCATCCGATGGTGCCGCGCGGCTCCAATGGCGCCGGCCAGGCGATCATCGATGCCCGCTGCCTCGCGGGGGCGATGCGCCGGCTTGGCGTGGGCCATCCCGCGCTGGAGGAATACGACAGCGTGCGCGTCAAGACGACCACTGACGTCGTGCTGACCAATCGCAGCAATCCGCCCGACGCGATCCYGCGCGAGGTGTTCGAGCGCTCGGGCGGACGGCGCTTCGAGCGGCTCGACGACATCGTCAGCCAGCAGGAACTGCAAGCCATTTCGGACAACTACAAGCGCACGGCGGGCTACGAGCCGGCGGCGCTGAAGGCTCGACCTTCCTACCTTTGACAGCCGCATTCCAACAACGAGACGGAGACACTCCATGCGTCCATCGATCAAGCTCCTAGGCGCCCTGCTGATGGTCGCCGCCACGGCGGCCGCGCACGCCTGGCCCGACCAGCCGATCACGCTGGTCGTGCCCTACACGCCCGGCACCGGCATCGACCTGATCGCACGCCAGTTGTCGACGCGGCTCCCCGCGGTGCTGGGCCAGCCGGTGATCGTCGACAACGTGGCCGGGGCCAGCGGCAACATCGGCAGCGAGAAGGTCGCACGCGCCAAGCCCGACGGCTACACGCTGATGGTGCAGGTCAACACGCTGGTGATGAACAAAAGCCTCTACAAGTCGCTGGCCTACGACCCGGTCGCCGACTTCGCGCCAGTGGCCCAGACCTCCTGGGGCACGCTGCTGCTGGTGACCAATCCCAATGTGCAGAAGGCCGGCACGGTGGCGCAGATGGTCGCCGCGGCCAAGGCCCACCCGGGCAAGCTGACCTATGCGACGCCGGGCGTCGGTACGCCGCACCACCTCTCGATGGCCCTGCTGCTGCAAAGCTCCGGCGCCGAGATGCTGCACGTTCCCTACAAGGGCACGGCGGGCGCCGTAACGGATCTGCTGGGCGGGCGCATCGACTACATGTTCCTGCCGGTGCACGTCGCGCTGCAACAGATCCAGGCCGGCAAGCTGAAGGCGATCGCGACCGGCAGCGACAAGCGCGTGCCGCAGTTGCCCAATGTGCCCACGCTGGCGGAAGCCGGCGTCAAGGTCGGAAACCTCGACATGTGGTACGGCGTGCTGGCCCCCAAGGGCACGCCGCCCCAGGTGGTCGCGCGGCTCAACAAGGAGATCGGCGCGGTGCTCAGGCTGCCCGAAGTCGCGACTGCGTTCGAAGCGCAGGGCATGGTTCCGGCGTCGTCGACGCCGGAGGAATTCGGCGCGCTGATCGACAAGGATGCCAGCCGCTGGGCCGACGTGGTTCAGCGCGGCCACATCACTGCCGACTGAGCCACGGGCCGAGGCGGTCTCAGGTCTCGCGCGGCCGGGCCCGTCCCGAGTGCCGCGCCATGTGCACCTGGTGCAGCGTGATCTTGCGCACCTCCGACTGGCTGGTCTCGATGTGGGCGCGCAGCAGCATCGCGGCCTGGTCGCCCCGGTTGGCGCGGATCGCCTTGAGGATCTTGCCGTGCTCCTCGTAGGTCGCGTCGATGCGCGGCTGCTTGGTGAAATCGAGCCGACGGATGATGCGGATGCGGTCGGTCACGTCGCGGTGCACGCGCGCCATCTCGGCGTTGCCGGCGGCCGCGACCAGGGCGCAATGGAAGGCCTCGTCCCACTGCGCCACCTGCACCGTGTCGGCGCTGCGCTCGGCGGCGGGCACCAGCCAGATGCCGGCCAGCGTGTCGAGCAGACTGCGGTCGACGCGATGGCCGCTCTCGCACAGGCGATGCACGGCGGTGGTCTCGAGCACCATGCGCAGGTCGTACAACTGCTCGAACTGGTCGAAGTCGAAAGGCAGCACGCGCCAGCCGCTGCGGAACAGCACTTCGACGAAACCCTCCTGCTGCAGCCTGAAGAGCGCCTGCCGTACCGGCGTGCGCGAGACGCCGAGGCGTTCGCTGATCTCGTTCTCGGTGAAGCGGTCGCCGGGCACCAGGCTGAACTCGGCGACGTCGCGCTTGAGCTGCGCGTAGACTTCGTCGGCCCGGGTGCGGAACACGGGATCGGCGGCGGGAGGCTTGGAAGGAATTCGAACGGTCGACACGTCGGCCATGTTAGTGCGTGCCGAGCGCCGTCAGCAAGGCGCTGCTCGGCGCGGTCCAGCCGACGATGCCGCCCTGGGCGCGGATCATCTCGACGGCAGCCGCCTTGAAGGCCGGAAAGTAGCTTTCGGTGCAGTCCTCGAGCAGCAGGCAGTCGTAGCCGCGGTCGTTCGCTTCGCGCATGCTGGTTTGGACGCAGACCTCCGTGGTGACGCCGCCGAACAGCAGGTGGGTGATGCCGCGCCGCTTCAGCATCTCGTGCAGGCCGGTTGCATAGAAGGCGCCCTTGCCCGGCTTGTCGACCACGATCTCGCCTTCGACAGGCGCCAACACTTCGATGATCTGGTTGCCGGGTTCGCCCATCACGAGGATGCGGCCCATCGGTCCGACGTCGCCGATGCGCAGGCTGGGGTTGCCGCGGTTGCGCTTGGCGGGCGGGCAGTCGGAGAGGTCGGGCTTGTGGGCTTCCCTCGTGTGAACGACGAGGCCGCCCGCTGTTCGCCACGCTTCGAGGGTTCTTTGCGTCGCCGGGACGATGGCTTCGAGCAGGGAGACGTCGTTGCCCAGGGTTTCGCCGAAGCCGCCGGGCTCGATGAAATCCCTCTGCATGTCGATCAGGACCAGGGCGGTTCTGGCGAGGTCGAATTCGTAGGCGAAGGGCTGGGCTTCTATTTTCATCTCGTGCTTTCGAATGATTCGGGTTGGGACGTGAGGGGAAGCCTCACGCACCCACCGGCGCATGGTGATCGCCCCCGCCCATGTGCGCACCAAGCACATGCCGCTCGGCCGTGGACGCGTCCGTCTCGTAAACCACCCGCCCTTCGCTCATCACCACGATACGGTCCGCCATCTCCAGCAACTCGTCGAGGTCCTCGCTGATCAGCAGAACCGCGCCGCCGCGCGCCCGCACCTGCACGATGCGGCTGTGGATTTCCGCCACCGCCGCGAAATCCAGTCCGAACACCGGGTTGGCCGCGATCAGCACGTTGATGTCGCCGGCCAGTTCGCGCGCCAGCACGGCACGCTGCACGTTGCCGCCCGAGAGGCTGCGGATCGGCGCGCCCTCGCCCTGGGTCTTGACGCCGTACTCGGCGATCCACTCACGGGCCCGACTGCGCCACAGCGGAAAGTTCAGCACGTCGGCACCGAACGCCGGCCAGGCCAGCGGCGGCTGGTCGAAGTCGCGCAGCGCCATGTTCTCGGCCACGCTGAGCTCGCCGACGCAGGCGTTGCGCAGCGGCTCCTCCGGCAGGCTGCGCACCTTGAGACGCCGGTTCTCCTCGCGCTTCGCGTCGTAGGGCTCGCCCATCACGGTGACGCGACCCGCGAGCCGCGGCCGCTGGCCGACCAGGGCCTCGACCAGTTCGCGCTGGCCGTTGCCCGACACGCCGGCCACGCCGAGGATCTCGCCCGACCGCACCGCCAAGCTCAGGTCGTGCACAGCCAGCGTGCCGCGGTCGCCCAGCGCCCGCAGGCCATCGACGCGCAGCGCGATCGGCGCGTTGGCCGCCGTCGGCTGCATCGCATGCAAGGCGCGACCGATCGGCGCGGCGGTGTCGCCTTCGGCCGGCGGCGGTGCTTCGCCCTCGCCCATCATGGCCGCGGCCAGCCGCGCCGGGTTGGTGTCGGCCACCTGGCAGTGGTGCACCGCCATGCCGCGCCGCAGCACCGTGACGCTGTCGGCATAGGCCATCACCTCGCGGAACTTGTGCGTGATGATCAGCACCGTGCACATGCCGCTTTTCGCGAACTCGCGCACATGGCCAAGCACCTCGTCGGCCTCCTGCGGCGTCAGCACCGAGGTTGGCTCGTCGAGGATCAGCAGCCGCGGCTTCAGGTAGAGCTGCTTGAGCAATTCGAGCTTCTGCTTCTCGCCCGCCGCCAGCTCCGACGGGCGCACGTCGAGGTCGAGGCTGAAGGGCGTGGTCGCCAGGAAATCCTTGAGCTCGGCGCGCTGGCGCTTCCAGTCGATCAGCGCCGGCGTCTTCCCGCCGGCCAGCAGCAGGTTCTCGGCCACCGTCATGCCGGGCGCCAAGGTGAAGTGCTGGTAGACCATGCCGATGCCGAGCGTGCGCGCCACCACCGGGTTGGCGATGTCCTGCTCGCGGCCGTCGATCAGGATCGCGCCCTCCTCGGCCCGCTGGAATCCGGCCACGCACTTCACCAGCGTGCTCTTGCCGGCGCCGTTCTCGCCCAGCAGCGCATGCACCGTGCCGGGCGCCACGTGCATGGTCACGCGGTCCATCGCGGTGAAGCTGCCGAAGCGCTTGGTCAACTCGTAGGTGTCGAGTGCCAGCGCGCCGGTGGCGGCGGGTGCGGGGTGGACCGGTGCGATCATCGTGCGGCTCTCCGTTCTACTGGGCCGGCAGCGCGTCGAGCAAGGCCGTCGAGCTGGCATGGGCGCCGAACACGCCGCCCTGCATGGTGATCATCTTCAGCGCCGCCAGGTGGTTGCCGTGGTCGGTGGCCGCGGTGCAGTCCGACAGCAGCAGGCATTCGAAGCCGCGGTCGTTGGCGTCGCGCATCGTGGTGTGGACGCAGACGTCGGTCGTGATGCCGGCCAGGATCAGGTTTTCGACGCCGCGCGTGCGCAGCACCAGCTCGAGGTCGGTGGCATAGAACGAACCCTTGCCGGGCTTGTCGATCACCACCTCGCCGGCGAGCGGCGCCAGCGCCGGGATGATCTCCCAGCCCGGCTCGCCGCGCACCAGGATGCGTCCGCACGGACCGGCGTCGCCGATGCCGACGCCGTTGGCGCCGATCTGCCGCGAGCGCCAGCGCTTGTTGGCCGGCAGGTCGGCGAGGTCGGGGCGGTGCCCTTCGCGCGTGTGGATGATCTGGAAGCCCAGCGGCCGCAGGCGCGCCAGCGTGCGTGCGATCGGCTCGATCGGCGCCTGCACCAGCGACAGGTCGTAGCCCATCACGTCGACGTACCCGCCCTTGCCGCAGAAGTCGGTCTGCATGTCGATCACGATCAGCGCCGTGTTGTCGGGCCGCAGCGCGCCGTTGTAAGGCCAGCGGTATGGGTCGGCGGAAACATAGGTAGTGCTCATGACGATGAACTCGGAGTCAGCGGCGCCTGCGGCACCAGGGGATGCGGCTCGGGGCCCTTGTACGCGCGGACCGGCGCCGCGAAGCCGAAGCCGGTGCCGTCCGTGACCTTGACCTGCTCGCCCCAGGGCAGCTCGTAGCGGCCGGCCGCCATGTCCTGCATATAGCTGTAGGGGCAGTCCTGGGCCCCGCCCTTCACGGCCACGTAGCCGCGGTGGTAGAGCTGGTAGATGTTGTTCTCGACGCCCCAGCCCGTGCGGGCCTCGCGCAGCAGGTCGGGCCGCAGCTCGGCCGTGACGATCTCGTCGGGCCGGCCGCCGCCCTCGACCAGCACCGTGCCGTCGAAGTTGCAGAACATGCCCTCGCCCATCGAGTCGAAGGTGCCATCGCTGCCGCACATGCAGACGCTGGCCGTGTACGCCAGGTTGCAGAAGGCATTGGCCTGGTTTGTGATGCGCCAGGCATGGCGGATCGGCGCCGTGTAGCCGGCTGTTCGGATGATGATCTCGGCGCCCTTGTACGCGGCCTCGCGCGCCATCTCGGGCAGCATGCCGTCGTGGCAGATGATCAGCGCCAGCTTGCTGCCGTTCGGGCCGTCGCACACCGGGATGCCGAGGTTGCCGGGCTCCCATGGCTCGACCGGCACCCACGGATGCATCTTGCGGTAGTAGAGGCGGATCGCGCCGTGGTCGTCGATGATCAACCCGCTGTTGTACGGGTTGCCCTCGGGATTGGCTTCCATGATCGAGAAGCAGCCCCAGATCAGGTTGTCGACGCAGGCCTGGCGGAAGGCCGCGACCTCGGGGCCGTCGAGCGTGCACATGATCTCTGGCGAGGTGTCCATCGACAGCCCATGCAGCGCGTACTCGGGGAACACCACGATGTCCATTGTGCCCTGGTTGCGCCGCGCCTTGGCGACCAGATCGCAGATGCGCTGCGTCTGCGCCGCCAGGTCGGCCTTGGTCTCGACCACCGGCAGCTGCAGCTGCACCAGGCCGACGACCACGCCGTGCTGCGACTTGTTGAGACCTCCCAGACCGCTCATCGAATGACCCTCTCGTGGTTCAGCGCGTGGATGACAGTTCGCCCGGGCTGCCGACCGCCACGCTGCCCGGCTTGCAGGTCAGCACCAGGATCACCAGCGTGAGCACGTAGGGCACGGTGTTGAAGAGGTGGTAGCCCCAGCCGACGCCGATCGACTGCAGCGCCGGGCCGATCGCGCCGGCGCCGCCGAACAGCAGCGCGGCGCCGATGCAGCGCAGCGGGCTCCAGCGCGCGAAGATCACCAACGCCACCGCAATCAGGCCCTGGCCGCTGGAGATTCCCTCGTTCCAGCTGCCCGGATAGAACAGCGTGAGCGAGGCGCCGCCGAGCCCGGCGATGAAGCCGCCAGCGGTGGTGGCCGCGATGCGCAGGCCGGCCACCGAGTAGCCGAGCGCCCGCGTCGCGTTGGCCGAGTCGCCCGCCATCCGCACCAGCAGGCCGGCGCGGGTGCGCGCGAAACCCCACCACAGGAACACCGCCAGCACGATGCCGAGCGGCACCAGCGAATTGACCTGCAGCGCCGAGCGGATCACCGGGTTGTCGCTCCAGTCGCCGAGCGGGATCGCCGGCAGCTGCGGCGCCTGCGGCTGGATCAGCGGCTTGCCGAGGTAGAAGGCGAGCCCGGTGCCGAACAGCATCAGCGCGATGCCGGTGGCGACATCGTTGACGCGATCGAGCGAGCACAGCAGCCCGTGCAGCAGCGCAAGCAGCGCGCCCGCAACCCCGCCGATCAGCACGCCGAGCCAGGCCGAGCCTGTGAGCCATGATCCACCGAAGGATGCCATCGCCGACAGCACAAGCACGCCTTCGAGGCCGAGGTTGATGCGGCCCGATTTCTCGGTCAGGCACTCGCCGAGGCTCACGAACAGAAAAGGCGCGCCGACGCGCAAGGCGCCGCCGACGATGCCCGCCACGAGGGCGATCCACTGGTCGGCTGTCATACGGGCTCCTTCGTCAGGCGCGGCTGAACGGCGCGCGGCATGCGATTCTTCAGCAGCGTCTTCCAGTCGATCATGCGCAGGCCCTCGCTCGCGAGAATCAGGACGAAGGCCATGCCCTGCAGCACCAGCACGGATGCGTCGGGCAGGCCCAGGCGGCGTTGCAGCAGGCTGCCCGCGGCGCCGAAGCCCCCGAAAAGAATCGCCACCGGGATCACCGCCACCGGGTTGTGGCGCGCGATGAAGGACACCAGGATGCCGGCATAGCCGTAGCCCGCGATCAGCGAGGCGTTGGCGTTGGTGTGCACCGCCGCGACCTCGACCGCGCCGGCCACGCCCGCGCAGGCGCCGCCGATCCCGCAGGCGGCCAGGATCAGCCCGCTGGCCGGCAGGCCGACCAGTTGCGCGGAGCGCGGATTGCCGCCGACCACGCGGACCGAGAAGCCCGATGCGGTGGCACGCAGCCAGAGGCCCGACACCAGGCAGGCGACGATGCCGACCACCAGGCCCCAGTGCACGTCGGAGCCGCCGATGCTGCCGATCCCGAGCCCTTCGGCGATCGAGCGCGTGGCCGGCTTGTTGAGGCTGGCCGGATCGCGCAGCACGCCTTCGACCAGGTGCTTGAAGAGGCCGATCGCGATGTAGGCCAGCAGCAGGCTGCTGATGGTCTCGTTGATGCCGCGGTATTGCCGCAGCCAACCCGCCAGCGCGATCCAGGCGGCGCCGGCGATGGCGCCGGCCACGCACAGCGCGACAGTGCCCAGGAAGTTCGCCGGCAGCGTCAGTGCATAGGGCAGCGCCGCGGCGGCCAGGCCGCCGAGCACCAGGGCGCCTTCGCCACCGATGATCACCAGTCCGGCGCGCGCCGGGATGGCGACGCACAGCGCGGTCAGCATCAGCGGCGCGGCGCGCTGCAGCGTGTTCTGCCACGAGAACCAGTCGCCGAAGGCCCCCTTGAACAGGATGAACCAGACCTCCAGCGGACTCACGCCGGCGAACCAGACGAAGACGCCGAAGAGAAGCAGTGCCGCCGCGATGGCGAACGCCGGCAGTGCGATCTCTCTCAATGCGTTGCGCATCGTCGGCTCGCGTGCTGTGGCGAGATGATCAGGCGACCGAGCCGACGACGCCTTCGACCAGGTAGTTCATCTTTTCCAGTTCGAGGTCCGTCTGCTTGAGCGCCTTGCCGGCCGGGATCACGACCACGCCCTTGTTGTCCTTCAGCCCGCCCGTGAAGATGTCGAAGCTGCCCGCCAGCATCTTGGCCTTGACCTCGTCGGCGTTCTTCTTGGCCGCATCGGTGACCATCGGGCCGTACGGCGACATCTTGACGTAGCCTTCCTTGAGGCCGCCGCGCAGGAAGTTCGGATGCGGCTTGCCGGCCTGGGCGGCATCGACGATGGTCTTGTAGGCCGTGACCCAGTTCCATTCGGCACCGGTCAGGTAGGCATTGGGCGCCAGCTTGGCCTGGCTCGCGTGGTAGCCGCAGACCATCTTGCCGCGCTTGGCCGCGGTCTCGACCACCACCTTGGGGCCGTCGACGTGCATCGTGAAGACGTCGCAGCCCTGGTCGGCCAGGCTGTTGGTGGCCTCGGCCTCCTTCACGGCCATCGACCAGTCGCCCGTGAAGATCACGCTGCAGGTGATGTTTGGCTTGACCGAGCGCGCGCCGAGCGTGAAGGCGTTGATGTTGCGCAGCACCTGCGGGATCGGCTTGGCGGCGACGAAGGCGATCTTGTTGCTCTTCGTCATGTGGCCGGCGATCACGCCGTTGAGGAACTGGCACTCGTCGATGTAGCCAAAGAAGCTGCCGACGTTCTTCGGATGCTTGCCTTCGGTCCAGAGGCCGCCGCAATGTGAGAAGCGCACGTCGGGATTCTTCGGCGCCACCGTCAGGATGTGCGGATCGAAGTAGCCAAACGAGGTCGGGAACAGCAGCGTAGCGCCGTCCTGCGAAATCATCCCGGTCATGGTCTTCTGCACCGCTGCGGTCTCGGGCACGTTCTCTTCCTCGACCACCTTGAGGCCCGGCATCTTCTTGAGCTCGGCCGCGGCCAGCGCGTGCGACTGGTTGTAGCCATAGTCGTCGCGCGGGCCGACATAGATCACGCCGATGGTCAGCGGCTTCTGCGCTCTGGCGAGCGCGCTCCAACCGCCCAGGGTGGTGGCGGAGGCCAGGGCGGCCAGGGACTTGAGGGAATCGCGACGGTTGAACTGGCTCATGGTGCTTACTCCAGGTAATTGAGGAATCAGGGGGCCGGGATGTCCTGTGTCTTGGATACAAGATGGTGTGCATAAACCGTACCAGCGCTTTGGCGGCGAATTCAGGCTAACGGGCGGCGCGGAGCCGTCGCCGTGCGCCAGCCTTGTGCGGCACGCGCGCCGCGCCAGCACAGGCGCCCCGTCTTTGTGCTTGCGGGCGCTGTCGCATGTCAGTGGCTCGCCGGGCGTTCGGGGCGCGTGGGTACCGGCCGATCAACGACTGCCCTACTGGATCACGTCGATGGCGTGCTCTGCGCAACGAAATAAAGGAGGAGGCCGCAGGCCGGAGGACATTCGCGGAGCAGAGCACGCCGTCGGCGTGATCCCGCCCCGGTTCCAGGCCACAGAGATTCGAATAGCCCGGTTTCATCTCACACCAGCGGGGCCACCGGCGAGTGCACCGCGCCCGCGGATTCGAGTGCCGCGGCCACCCGCAGCACCAGGTCTTCGCGCCATGGAGCGGCGATCACCTGGACGCCGATCGGCAGCGCCGGATGGGCGCCCCAGACCGGCACCGCGCACACCGGCAGGCCGATGCACGAGATCGGTTGGGTCAGCAGGCCCATGTTCGGACGCACCGGCAGCCGGTGTCCATTGATCTCGAAGAACTCGGCACCGATCGGCGTTGCCGCCGCGGGCGTCGCGGGCGCCAGCAGGACGTCGAAGCGCTCGAACACCGTTGCCACCTGCTCCGCATAGAGGCGCCGCACGCGCTGCGCCCGCGCCACCCAGGCGGCCGGCAGCAGCGCGCCGGCCAGGAAGCGGTCGCGCGACAGCGGTTCGAAGTCCTGCGCGCGCTTGCGCAGGTCGGGCAGGTGCAGCGCGGCACCTTCGGAGTTGGTGACCAGGAAGGCGGCAGCCCGGCCGGCCTCGACCATCGGCAGTTCGACCGTGCGGCTGGCGCCCAGCGCCTGCGCCACGGCGTCGACCGCAGTCAGCGCCTCGGGCGAAGCATGCTGGCGGAAATAGCCGCCGAGCACGCCGATGCGAAGGCCCTGCGCGCCCAGCGTCAGCGATGCGGCGACCGGCTCGACCGCGCGCTGCGCGCAGCCGGGGTCGTGCGGGCCGCGGCCCTCGGGGCCCTGCATCGCGTCGTAGGCCAGCGCCAGGTCGCGCGCCGAGCGCGCGAACGGGCCCAGGTGGTCGAGGCTCGACACGAAGGGATAGCTGCCGGTGCGCGGCAGCCGTCCGAAAGTCGGCTTGAGACCGAACACGCCGCACAGCGACGAGGGCACGCGGATCGAGCCGTTGGTGTCGGAGCCCAGCGTCAGCGGCACCTGGCCGGCGGCGACCGCTGCGCCCGATCCGCCAGAGGAGCCGCCCGCGATGCGCGCCAGGTCGTGCGGGTTGCGGGTCGGGCCGGCATGGCTGTTCTCGGTGGTGAAACCGTAGGCGTACTCGTCCATGTTGAGCGCACCGACCAGCACCGCGCCCGCACTCTCGAGCCGACGCACCAGCGCCGCGTCGTCGCGCGGCGGCGTGCTCGCGCGCTCGATCTTCGAGCCGGCCAGGGTCGCGAGTCCGGCGATGTCGAACAGGTTCTTGACCGCGAAGGGCACGCCCAGCAGCGGCAACTCGCGGGTGCGTGCGCCATGGTCCGAGGCGAGCGAGGCATCGACCTGCGCCGCGCGCCGCAGCGCGCGCTCGCGCAGCACCGCGGTGAAGGCGTTGACGCGGGCGTCGGTGGCACCGATGCGGTCCAGGCTGGCCTGCACCAGCGCCACCGCGCTGACCGCGTTGCCGCGCACGGCCTCGGTCATTTCGGATGCGTCCTGCTTGAGCAAGGCAGCGGCGCTCATAGCTCCTTCTCCCTCGGCGACACCGGCGAGAAGCTCAGCGCCGGCTCGTCGCGCTCGCTGAGGGGCACCGCATCCACCAACGCGGCGAACTCCGCAGCCAGCGCGAAGTAGCGCAGCACGCCCGGCCGCTGATCGGGCCTGAGCCTCAGGCCGAGCACGGCCGCCGATGCATCGACATAGGCTTCGATCTCCGAAGAGGTCATGGTTGCAACTCCTAGCGGCGCACTTCGCGCTGGAAGATCTCCAGGCTGAGTTTCTTCATGGCGACGAAGCTCGCCGAGCTCAGCGTCTCAAGCGTGCGCGGCCGCTCGTCGCGGTAGTCGAGGATCTCCGCCACCTTGGTCGGTCGCTTGGTCAAGAGCAGCACCTGGTCGGCGAGATACACCGCTTCTTCGAGATCGTGCGACACCAGCAGCATCGTCGTGCCGGTCTTCATGAACACCTCCTGCAGCTTCTCGCGGATGAAGAGCGTCATCTCGAAGTCGAGTGCCGAGAACGGTTCGTCGAGGAACAGCACCTCGGGGTTCGGCGCCAGCGCCCGCATGATCGAGGCGGTCTGCTGCYGGCCGCCCGACAACTCGTAGGGATAGCGCTTGAGGTCGAACTTGACGTCGAAGGAAGCCACCAGCTCTTCCATGCGCCGATCGACCTCGGCCTTCGAACGGCCTTCGAGCTTCAGCGGGTAGGCGATGTTGTCGATGGTCCGCATCCACGGGAACATCGCCTCGCGGTAGTTCTGGAACACGTAGCCGATCTTGGTGTCCTTCAGCGACTTGCCGTCGAACAGGATCTCGCCCGAGTCGATCGGGATCAGGCCCGCGATCATGTTGATTAGGGTCGACTTGCCGCAGCCGTTGGGACCGAACACCGAGACGATCTCGTTCTTGGGGATGTCGAGGTCGAAGCTCTCATAGAGCGGCCAGCCCGCGAAGTACTTGGTCAGCCCGCGGATCGTGATGTGGGTGCCGGCCGGGCCCGGGGTGAAGACCGGCTTCGGCACGTCGGCGTACACGGGCCCGTTGATGACCTTTTCGACGGTGGCTCTCATCTTCCGCTCCAGTGCACGATGCGGCGCTCGGCCACGAGGAAAAGGATGTTCAGCGCATAGCCCAGCGCGCCCGCCGCGAGGATCGAGGCGTACATGTCCTTGACGTTCATCACCTGCTGCGAGTTGATGATGCGGTGGCCGAGCCCGCTGTCGGAGCCGATGAACATCTCGGCCACGATCACGATCACCAGCGCCATCGAGACCGCCGAGCGCAGGCCGACGAAGGTCGGCTGCAGGCTCTCCCAGACCAGCACGTCGCGGAAGATCTGCCAGCGCGAGGCGCCCATCACCTTGGCCGCCATGACCCGCTGCTTGCGTGCGTTCATCACGCCGTAGGCGCTGTTGAAGACCACGATCAGCAGGGCGCCGAAGGCCGCGATCGCGACCTTGTTGACGTCCGAAACGCCGAAGATCATGAGGAACAGCGGGATCAGCGCCGACGACGGCGTCGAGCGGAAGAAGTCGATCAGGAACTCGACGCTGCGGTAGGCGCGCTCGTTGCTGCCGAGCAGCACGCCGAGCGGCACGCCCACGATGGCCGCGATCAGGAAGGCCTGCAGCGTGCGCCAGACCGTGACCGCGAAGTCGCCGAGCAGCGCGCCGCCGGCCAGGCCGGAGAGCAGCGTGAGCAGCGTGTCGCCCGGCATCGGCAGCAGGATCGCCTTTATCAGGCCGAAGCGCACCACAAGGTCCCAGACGATGAACAGCACCACCGGGCCGATGAAGGGCAGCGCCTTGACCCAGTGCGACTCGCGCGGCGGCGCGGAGGCGGATGCGTTGGCGGCAGGGGGCGACCAGGGCGCCGCGGGCGTGGGCGTGCTCATGGCATCAGCCCTTGTAGAGCATCGAGTCCACCATCAGGCGCGACGAGAAGATGCCCTTGTCCGAGAACAGGTCGAAGAACTTCTGGAAGTAGGCGATGTCGCCTGGCGTGAACTCGTTGTACATCGTGTAGGCCGCCAGCGGCACCTCGCCGGTCAGCGGGCCTTCGATCGCGGTGTAGCCCTTGAGGTACTGGCGTGCCTCGGCTGGCTTGCTGCGCACGAAGGCCACGCCTTGCCCGTAGGCGGTGATGAACTTCTTCGCCGCCTCGGGGTTCTTCTTGATCAGCGCCGAGGTCAGCGAGGCCGAGCCGCCGAACCACGGCGCCATCGGGTCGCCCAGCACATACTTCGCGATCACGCCGGCTTCCAGCACGCGCGTGCTGCCGTTGAGCCGGCCGATGGTGCCGGTCGGCTCCAGCGTGTAGCAGCCGTCGACCTGACCCGCCGCGAGCGCCGCCACATGCTGGCCGATCGGCAGCTCGACCACCGTGGCGCCTGTGGCGCCGCCGCGTTCGAGCACCGCCTTGGCCAGCGTCACGTTCTGGATGCCGGGACCCGAAGCGACCCGCTTGCCCTTCAGGTCGGCCATCACCTTGGCGGTGCTGGCGGTCGGCACCAGCACCTGGTCGAGCACGTTCTTCACGTTGCTCGGGTTGGAGCAGAAGATCTTGAAGCTGCCGGGCGCCGCGATCTCGCCGATCGCGATGTTGGCGGAGCCGGTGCCGTTGGCGCTGCCATCGCAGCGGTCGGCCAGCATCGCTTCCATGATCTGCTGCGCTCCGGCATAGCGCTGCACTTCGACGTCGAGGCCGGCGGCCTTGAAGTAGCCGAGTTCGACCGCGGCATAGAAAGGCAGGCCGGCCGCGATCGGCCAGTAGCCGATGCGGATCTTGGGTGCGCCCTGGGCCCCCACGATGGCCGGCACGGCGAGCACCGCGAGTCCGGCGGCGCCGGCCCGCAGCAGTTGGCGCCGCGAAGCCGGGGTGGCGAGGGTCAGGGGTTTCTTGCTGGGGGCCATGGGTGCTCCGGATCAAAGTGAAAAGGTGGAATCAGTTCGCGGCCGCGCTGCGCGCAGCGATGTAGGCGCGCCAGCCGCCGAGCCCGGTGATGTCGTCGGCGCCGGCCACCGCCAGCGCTTCGCAGAGGAAGCCCTGCACGCTGCGGCCGTCGGCCAGCAGCAGGCTGCCGATGCCCAGCGGCGCCGGGATCAGGGCGACAAAGCTGCCGTAGTGCGCCATCGGCATCTCCCAGATCTCGACCGCGATCGCCGCGCCCCCGCCCGCGGCCACGCGCAGCAGGCCGGGCTTGGGCGGCACGGTGCCGGGCAGCGCATAGAGACGGTAGTCCGGCGCTGTGTGCGTGGCCGCGACCAGCCGGGCGCCGCGCTCGGTTAGTTGGCCGTTCAGCGGCATGCCCGACAGGTGGGCGCCGACCACCGCGACCTGGACCGTCGGCGCCGCGGCGATCAGCGGCAGGTCCTGCATCGGCGGCATCGGCTCGCGCGTGGCGCCGAGCGGCAGCCCGGTGGCATGGTGGAAGCGCTGGCCGAGCTCGGCCAGCTGGAAGTCGCTGCCGGCACGGCCGATCAGCGTGATGCCGAAGGGGAGCCCGTCGGGGCGCAGGCTGGCCGGCACCGAGATCGCCGCGTAATCGAGCAGGTTCACGAAATTGGTGTATTCGCCGAGGTTGCGGTTGAGCGCCACCGGGTCGGCCTGCATCGCCTCGATCGTGTAGTGGGCCGGCGCAGTGGGCACCAGCAGCACGTCGATGTCGTTCCACATCGCGGCGGCTCGCTGGCCCAGCGCATGCAGCCGGGTGCGGGCTTCGACGAAGTCGGCGGCGCTGTAGCCGCGGCCCTGCGCCAGGATGCCGCGCACCGGCTCCACCACCTCGGCCTCGTGGGCGTCAAAGAACTCGCGCACCGCGGCATAGCGCTCGGCGACCAGCGCACTGTCGTAGAGCAGCGCGGCGGCCTCGGCCAGCGGCGCGTAGTCGATCTCGACCGGCGTGCCGCCCAGGGCGCGCAGCTGCGCGTTGGCGCGCTCGAAGGCCGCCTGCGCCTGCGCGTCGCCGAAGAAGTTGAGCGCCGAGGGCAGGCCGAAGCGGAAGGCCGCGGGCAGCGGCCGCGTCACCAGCGCGAGGTCGCGGCCGTAGGGGTCCTCGGGGTCGTAACCCATCGCCGCGTGCAGCACGCGGGCGGCGACCGCTACCGTGCGCGCGAAGATCGAGACGCAGTCGACGCTCTGCGCCGCCGGCACCACGCCGCGCGCGCTCAGCAGTCCGCGCGAGGGTTTGATGCCGACGATGTTGTTGAGCCCGGCCGGCACCCGGCCCGAGCCCGCGGTGTCGGTGCCGAGCGCGAAGTCGGCCTGCGCGGTCGCCACCACGTAGGCCGAACCGGAGCTCGAGCCACCCGACACGTAGCGCGGATCGAAACTGTTAGGCACTGCGCCATAGGGCGAGCGGGTGCCGTTCAGGCCGCAGGCGAACTGGTCGAGATTGGTCTTGCCCAACAGCGCCGCACCGGCATCGAGCAAGCGCTGCACCACGTGGGCGTGCGCCGCCGGCGTCCGGGCGAAGGCGGGGCAGGCCGCCGTAGTGGGGACCCCGGCGACGTCGATGTTGTCCTTGGCGGCGAAACGCAGGCCGGCCAGCGGGCCGCTGCCGGCACCGGCCAGGGGCGCCGCGAGCCGCGTGATCCACGCCGCGCCGGCCCGGCCTTCCAACTGAGGCTTGGCATCGCCCGGGCGAACTGCCTGTTCATGCACCATCATCAAGCATCCTGTCTTGTGTACAAGATGCCTTGCAAAGGATGTGCCAGCCGACTTCGCCGCCGGCGGCGCGGCATGCGGGAATAATGCGGGGCCTCAACCTCCCGCACCGAATGTCCGCACCGCAGGCTGCCGAAGCCCCCCCGTCCCTGCCCTGGCGCGACGCGCTCAAGGTTTATCTCGAACCCGCCTCGCTGCGCATGCTGGCGCTCGGCTTCTCGGCCGGCCTGCCGCTGCTGCTGGTGCTGGGGACGCTGAGCTTTCGCCTGCGCGAGGCCGGCATCGACCGCTCCACCATCGGTTTCCTGAGCTGGGTCGGCCTCGCCTATGGCTTCAAGTGGGTCTGGGCGCCGCTGGTCGACCGCCTGCCGGTGCCGCCGCTGACCACCCTGCTCGGCCGTCGCCGCGGCTGGCTGCTGCTGGCCCAGATCGCGGTCATCGCCGGGCTGGCCGGCATGGCCTTCAACGACCCGCGCGACGGCCTGCCGCCCCTGGTCTGGTGCGCGCTGCTGGTGGCCTTCGGCTCGGCGACCCAGGACATCGCGCTGGACGCCTTCCGCATCGAGTCGGCCGCCACGCGCAAGCAGGCCGCGCTGGCCGCCTGCTACCAGACCGGCTACCGCCTGGCGATGATCTGGGCCGGCGCCGGCGTGCTGTGGGTCGCCGCCTGGGCCGAACTGCCCGGCGTCGCGGGCTACCAGAACGGCGCCTGGAAGACCGCCTACCTGGTGATGGCGGCCTCGATGGCGGTCGGCATCCTGACGGTGCTGCTGTCGCCAGAGCCGGTGCGGATCGCCCTGCCGCAGCCCAGGGGCGCCCGCGAATGGCTTCGGAGCGTGCTGGTCGAGCCCTTCGCCGACTTCATCCGCCGCTACCGCTGGCAGGCGGTGCTGATCCTCTTGCTGATCGCCGTCTACCGCATCAGCGACGTCGTGATGGGCATCATGGCCAACCCCTTCTACGTCGACATGGGCTTCACCAAGGACGAGGTCGCCACGGTCAGCAAGATCTACGGCGTGGTGATGACGCTGGCCGGCGCCTTCGTCGGCGGCGCGCTGTCGATGAAGCTGGGCGTGATGCGGGTGCTGATGCTGGGCGCGGTGCTCAGCGCCGCCAGCAACCTGCTGTTCGCCGGCCTGGCCTCGCGCGGGCACGACCTGACGGCGCTGGTGCTGGTGGTGTCGGCCGACAACCTGGCCGGCGGCATCGCCTCGGCGGCCTTCATCGCCTACCTGTCGAGCCTGACCAACATCAGCTACTCGGCCACCCAGTACGCCCTGTTCAGCTCGCTGATGCTGCTGCTGCCGAAATTCATCGCGGGCTACTCCGGGGTGTTCGTGGACGACTTCGGCTACAGGGCCTTCTTCATCGGCACGGCGGTGCTCGGGGTGCCGGTGCTGCTGTTGGTGGCGCTGGCGTCGCGGGCCGCGGGCAACGGCAACGGCAAGGCCCCCGCCGGCGCGGCGCCCCCGCAGGAGATCTGAATTGGCGCCAAATGGCGCCAATTTGGAGGCGATCATGGCCAACTTGTCAGTCAAGGATGTTCCGGATGACGTGGCCGAGCGCTTGCGCCAACGCGCGGCCCGCAACCACCGTTCTTTGCAGGGTGAGCTGATGGCGATCATCGAACAGGCGGTGCGCGACTCGGAAGAAGCGCCCCAGCCGGTGCAGGCCCAGCCGGTCGGCGACGACTGGGGCGGCCGGGCCGTCCTGCGGCGCGGCGGCAAGCCGATCGAGCAGATCGCCGCCGAGCACCGCGCCCGCTTCCCGGCGCCAATCGCCACCGGCCCGCTCGCGGTCGACATCATTCGCGCCAACCGGGACGCCCGTTGAGCCGCCGGGCCGCTCCCAAGGCGAACAGCGCAGCGCGAAGCGCGGAGTTCGTGCGTTGACCCTGCCGATGCCCACGTGGCCGAGCCGCCGGCGGCCTATCGCCTGCGCCCGCCGATGGTGGTCGACTGCAGCGCGATCAGCGCGATCCTTTTCGACGAGCCGGCGCGCGACGCAGCGCTGGCGCGACTGACCGGCCATGCGCTGCATGGCCCCCCACCTGCTCGACCACGAGATCGTCAGCGTCGCGCTCGAGAAACGCCGGCAATTCTGGCCCGCCGAGTCGCTGGCGCTCGCGCTGGCCAACTACGGCGACTACGACATCGACCTGCAACCGGTCGACCTCGGCGCACAGTACGCGCTGGCCGTGCCCTACCAGCTCTCCGCCTACGACGCCGCCTATCTCTGGCTGGCGGCGGAACTCAAGGCACCGCTGGCCACCTTCGACGCCAGGCTGGCCGCGGCCGCGCAAACGCACCTGAGCGCCCTGCCCTGAGCGACCGGGGCCGCAAGGTCGCGGCGTCGGCCGATCCCGAAGGGTATCGCTCAACTGGTAGGCTGTCGTGTTTTAGACATCGCCGCTGCCCAACGTGACACCTTCACGCATTTCCCCCCTGCAGATCAGCGCCTACACCGCGACCTCGGCCGTCGGTGTGGGCAAGACCTCGCTCAGCGACGCGCTCGCGCAATCGCGCAGCGGCCTGCGCGCCAATGACTTCGGCGCCACGCCGCTGCCGACCTGGATCGGCCGTGTCGACGGCCTCGAGGCGCTCCGGCTGCCCGAGGAACTCGCGCCCTGGGATTGCCGCAACAATCGGCTGGCCTGGCTGGGCCTRCAGGCCGACGGCTTCATGGAAGCGGTCGCCGCCGCCCGCAAGCGCTATGGTCCGACCCGCATCGCGGTGATCCTCGGCACCTCGACCTCCAGCATCGGCGAGACCGAGGATGCCTATACCCAGCTGGTCGATGGCGCCTTCCCGGCTGACCAGCAGCGCCCGAAGGTGCATACGCCGCATTCGCTCGCCCTCTTCGTGCAGCAGGCGCTGGGCCTTGAAGGGCCGGCCGAGACCATCTCCACCGCCTGCTCGTCGAGCGCCAAGGTGTTCGCCTCGGCCGAGCGGCTGATCCGCCTCGGGCTGGTTGATGCGGCCGTGGTCGGCGGTGTCGACACGCTGTGCGGCAGCGTGCTGTTCGGCTTCAACTCCCTCGAACTGGTGTCGCCCGAGCCTTGCCGCCCCTTCGATGCCGCCCGCAAGGGCATCAGCCTCGGCGAGGCCGCGGGCTTCGCGCTGGTCGAGCGCGGGCGCGGCCCGCTCGAGCTGCTGGGCTACGGCGAGGCCAGCGACGCCCACCACATGTCCACCCCGCACCCGGAGGGCCTGGGCGCCGAGAAGGCGCTCGACGACGCACTGGCCCGCGCCGGCCTCGCCGCCAACGCCATCGACTACATCAACATGCACGGCACCGCCAGCACCAAGAACGACGAAGTCGAAGGCGCGATGGTGGCCCGCCGCTTCCCCGACACCACGCACGCCAGCTCGACCAAGGGCTTCACCGGCCACACGCTGGGCGCTGCCGGCATCGTCGAAGCCGTGATCAGCCTGCTGGCAATCGAGACCGGCCTGAAGCCGGGCAACGTCAACACCACCACGCTCGATGCCGAGTGCGGCCCGCAGATCAAGCTGCAGCCCGCGCGCGGCGAGGTGCGCTACGCGCTGAGCAATTCATTCGGCTTCGGCGGCAACAACTGCTCGCTGGTCTTCGGCAAGGGAGCCGCAGCATGACGACCACCCCCAAGACCCCCACCCTCTACATCGAAGGTCCGGCCTTCTGGTCGGCGACGCTGCCGGGCTGGGAGATCGCCAGCGCGGTCTTCCGCGGCAATGCCGCACCGGCCGACCCGCCGGCCAAGCGGCCCTCGCCCCAGTTGCTGGCGCCGGCCGAACGCCGGCGCGCCCCCGACACGGTGGCACTGGCGCTCGAAGTGGCGGCCGCAGCCGTGGCCGCTTCGGGCCGCAACGCCGCCGACCTGCCCTGCGTCTTCGCCTCGGCGCACGGCGACCTCGGCATCAACGACTACATGTGCAGCACGCTGGCGGCCGATCCGCTGCTGCTGTCGCCGATCAAGTTCCACAACTCGGTGCACAACGCCGCGGTCGGCTACTGGACCATCGGCACCGGCTGCATGGCGGCCAGCAACTCGCTCGCCGCCTACGAGAACAGCTTCGCATCCGGCCTGCTGGAAGCGGCCGCGCTGTGCGCCGCCGACCAGCGCGCCGTGCTGCTGGCCGGCTACGACATGCCGGCCGTCGGCGCACTGGCCTCGGTGACCCGCAGCCGCGAGATGCTGGCCGTGGCCCTCGTGCTGTCGCCCACGCGCACCGCCCGCACCGTGGCCGCCTTCGAATGGACGCTGGTGCCCGGCGCCTCGCAGGCCACGCGCGCCCGCTCCGAAGCGGCCCGGGCGCTGGAGGTCAACGCGATGGCCGACGCCCTGCCGCTGTTCGAGGCGCTGGCGCGCGCCGAACCTGTGTCGCTGAGTCTGCCGCTGTCGGCCACGCTGGCGCTCCAGCTGCAGCTGCAGCCCGAAGTGCAGCTCGAAACGCAAGACTGAAGTCCGATGGACGCCCGCCGCCACGCCCACGATGTCGTGATGGGCGACGGGCTCGCGGGACTCACGCTGGCCCTGCAATTGCGCCAACGCTTCCCCGACATCGACGTCGTGGTGCTCGAGCGGCGCTCGCACCCGGTGCCGCATGCCACCCACAAGGTGGGTGAGTCGTCGGTCGTGATCGGTGCCCACTACTTCGACACCGTGCTCGGCCTCAAGCCGCACCTGCACGGCGCCCAGTTGCGCAAGTTCGGCTTTCGCTTCTTCTTCAGCGAAGGCCGGCGCGACATCGACCAGGTGACCGAGATCGGCGCCAGCCGCTACCTCTCTGTGCCCGGCTACCAGATCGACCGCGGCATCTTCGAGAACTACCTGGCCGAGGAAGCCGGGCGCCGGGGCGTTCGATTCATCGACGGCGCGACCGTGCGCCGGATCGACCTGGCCGACGATCCGCGCGGGCCGCACCGGCTCGATTGGTCGGACGGCGACCGGACGCAGACGATCCACACCCGCTGGCTGGTCGACGCCTGCGGCCGCGCCGGGATGCTCAAGCGCCCGATGCGAGCCCGCGGCCAGCGGAATCAGGCAGACCCAGTAGCCGGCGCCGAACCAGATCTACCACTCGTTCTACGAGAGCACGCTGGCGCTCTACACCGACCAATACCCGCTGTTCGGCGACCCCGAGGTGCTGCCGGTGAAGGTCATCTGGGACTACACCTACTACTGGGGCGTGCTGGCCCAGATCTTCTTCCAGCAGAGGCTCACCGACCTGGCCGTGCTGGGCAGCCTGCGCGACGAACTGCAGCACTGCCAGCAGCTCAACATCGCGGCCCAGGCCTTCTTTCGCGCCTGGTCGGCAGTCAGCCACCGGCGCAACCCGGCCGTGATGCTCGACCAGGCGGCGCTGCCGTGGTTCGCCGAGCTCAACCGCAGCCTCAATGACACGCTCGGCGACGAGGCCTTCAAGCGCCGCATGCGGCAATCGGTCGACCGCCTGGCCACCCTGGCCGGCGAAATGCTGGCCCGCGCGCAGCGCGACCATCCGGGCCTGGACGGCGGCGCGCTGGCCGCGCTGCTGGCCCAGGCACCGGCGCCGGCAGGCCCCGCTCCGCAGCCCCTGCTGTTCGAAGCCGGATGACAGCCTCGTCACCAAGGTTTACCCAACTTTACGAAACGTTCAAGCCTGCGCGACCCCGCAGGAGGAAGCTACTCACCTTGCAACCACCGTGGCAGGCCGCACGGAGACACACCCATGAGCACTCCCCAACTCCTGATGATCGAAGACGACACCCGCCTGGCGCAGATGGTGGGCGAATACCTGACGCAGTCGGGTTTCGGCTTCGCGCATGCCGCCGACGGCGCCAGTGGGATCGAGATGCTGCAGCAGCGCTCGCCCGACCTCGTGATCCTCGATCTGATGCTGCCCGACACCGACGGCCTCGAGGTCTGCCGCCGGATCCGCGCGCTGCCCAACGGGCTCGCCAAGGTGTCGGTGCTGATGCTCACCGCCAAGGGCGACCCGATGGACCGCATCATCGGCCTGGAAATCGGCGCTGACGACTACCTGCCCAAGCCCTTCGAGCCGCGCGAACTGCTGGCGCGCATCCGCGCCGTGCTGCGCCGTCGCGGCGAGACCGCCGGCGAGGCCGAGGGCCCCGCCGTGATGCGCTTCGGCTCGCTGGACATCGACCGCAACGCCCGCAGCGTCACGGTCGGCGGCGAACCCGCCGACCTCACCTCCTACCAGTTCGACCTGCTGGTCGCGATGGCCGAGCGCGCCGGCCGCGTGCTCACGCGCGACCAGATCATGGAAGCCGTGCGCGGCCGCGAGCTCGAGGCCTTCGACCGCTCGATCGACGTCCACATGGGCCGGATCCGGGCCGCCATCGAGGTCGACGCCAAGAACCCGAAGCGCATCCTCACGGTGCGCGGCGTCGGCTACGTCTTCGCCAAGCAGCAGGACTGATGCTCCTCAAGCTCTACCGCCGGCACCTCTACGTCCGCATCTGGCTGGCGGTGGTGGCGGGCGTCTTCATCCTCACGCTGACGGCCAACTGGATCGTGCGAGAAGCAGCCGAGAGCGAGCGCGAACGGCTGGCGCCGGTGCCGCGCGAGGTCGTGGTGCTCGATTCGGACGACAAGCCAATCGGTGCCGGCAAGGCGCTGCGCGTGCCGGGCCAGGGATTGGAGTTCGACGTCACGCTGGGCGACGGCCGGGCGGTCACGCTGCGGGTGGCGCCACGCGAGCGCTCCCCCGGCGGCCCGCCGCCGATGTCGCCGTGGCGCACCCCCTTCGGGCTTGGCTGGATGGTGGCGCTGGTCGGCGTCATCGTGGCACTGGGCGTGTACCCGATCGTGCGCCGGCTCACCAAGCGGCTCGAAGTGCTGCAGCGCGGCGTGCAGCGCTGGGGCGAGGGCGACCTGTCGGTGCGCGTGGCCGAGGAAGGCCAGGACGAGGTCGCCGACCTCTCGAACGGCTTCAATGCCGCGGCGGCCCGAATCGAGCAGCTGGTGCGTTCGCACAAGTCGCTGCTGGCCAATGCCTCGCACGAGCTGCGTTCGCCGCTGACCCGCATCCGCATGAGCCTCGAGCTGATGGGCGAGCGGCCCAACCCGGCGGCACGCGAGGAAATCTCGCGCAACATCGCCGAGCTCGACCAGCTGATCGACGAGATCCTGCTGGCCAGCCGGCTCGACGCCAAGGAAGCCGACATGGGCACCATCGAGACCGTCGATCTGACCGGCCTCGCGGCCGAGGAGTGCGCCCGCGTCGATGCCGACCTCGAAGTCAGGGAAGGCACCGACAGCGACACTCTCACGGTGCGCGGCGTGCCGCGCCTGCTGCGCCGCGCCATCCGCAACCTGCTCGAGAACGCCGGCCGCTACGGTGCCGGCCAGATCAACCTGCAGATCGGCAGCCGTGCCGGGCGGGCCGAGATCCGCGTCAACGACCGCGGCCCCGGCGTGCCGGCGGCGCTGCGCGAGCGCATCTTCGAGCCCTTCTACCGCCTGCCGGGCGCCAGCGAACGCAACGGCGGCGTCGGGCTCGGCCTGGCGTTGGTGAAATCGATCACCGAGCGCCACGGCGGCAGCGTGCGCTGCGAGGACCGCCCGGGCGGCGGCGCCAGCTTCGTCATGACGTTGCCGCACTGAGGCCGCCTCTGGCGGCCTCCTAAAATCCGCCCCTATGCAGAGATCGCACATCGTTCGGCCCGCGGCCATGTTCTGGGGGCTGACGGTGTTCATGCCGGTCGGGGTCACCTACCTCTCGGCCCTGCTGCTGATGGTCGCGCTGCTGGCCGCCGGCGACTGGCGCGAACGTGCGATCAGGGTGCGCCACAACCCGATGTGGTGGCCGGTGATGGCCTACGTGATCTGGACCCTGGTCATCCTGGCGACGGGGCCCCACTATCCCGAGACCGGGTCGAACCTGGTGCACGGGCTGCGCATCGCGGCCACCGTGCTGATGGCGCTGGCGCTCACGCGCGAAGAGGCGATCTGGGCCGTGCGCGGCTTCTGGATCATCGGACTCGTGAACATCGTGATGATCGCGCTCTACTACACCGTCGGCTTCCCGATGCTGGAGCCCTGGCGCGGCGTGCTGATCCTGGTCGGCAACAAGTCGATCAGCAATGCGCTGCTGTTCACGATCATGGCCGCCACGGCCGCGGTGTACGGGCTCAAGGCGCTGGTCGAGCATCGGTCCTGGCACGCCGCCGCRGCCTTCGCGCTGGTGCCCGTGGTGATGGYGATCATCACCTTCACCCTGCCCTCGCGCACCTCGCTGCTGGCCCTGCTGCTGGTGATCCCGGCCGCCTGCGTGCACCAGTGGCGGCGGCAGCTCAAGGTGCTGGCGCTGGTGCTGATGGTGGTCGGCGCAATCGGCATCGGCGCCCTGTGGAACACGCCGGTGGTGCAGCAGAAGTTCGCGGTCGGCATGCAGGAGATCGAGGCCGCGCAGGCCGGCGAGATCTCCGAGGCCAGCTGGGTCGTGCGCTACTACATGTACCGCGACACGGCCCGCATGATCATCGACCGGCCCCTCACCGGCTGGGGCATCGGCGGCTGGACCGAGCAGTGGCACCTGCGCGGGCCCAAGCTGCTCGACTACAAGAACATGCCCCACAACGACTTCCTGTGGATGGGCKCGCAAAGCGGTGTTCCGGGAGCGCTGAGCCTGCTGGCGATCATGCTGGTCGCGGTCTGGATCGCCTGGCGCCGCGACGACCTGGCCGGGCGCCAGGCCTTCGCCGCGACGCTGATCATGCTGATCGCCACCAGCGTCAACTCGGCACTGCGCGATGCGCAGATCGGGCTGGCGCTGCTGTGGGTCGCGATGGTCTACCTGCGGCTGGCGCAGGATCCGGGGGAGTCCTGGCGCGGGCTGCTGCCCTCGAGGCCCCGGTCATAGCCCACGAACGGGCCGAAGAACACCATCTCGCGCTCGAGACCGGCGGCGATCTCGTCCTGCGACGGCAGTTCGCCAATAAATTCAGGCCATGACTGCACGACGTGGCGGGACCACTCGCGAGGCTCGATCCGGCTGATTGGCCCCTGGGTGGCCAGGAATTCGAAGCCCTGCGCAGTCAGCTTCCTGATCGCAAGGCGGATCGCGGACTCGGGGTCCGACGCCGTAGCGTAGGCCGACACATAGGCGCCGGCAAGGGTCGACGGCAGGGTGCCGTTCGAGCCTCGTCCCACCTTGACGTTGACAAGGTACAAGTCGCGCACGGGAACCCCGAAAGGCTCAGTGGTGGTGGCCCGCCGCCTCGCCGGCCTTGAGCCTGTAGACCGTGCCGCAGTAAGGGCACTTGGCCTCACCGGTGCGGGCGACATCGAGGTAGACCTTGGGGTGGGCGCTCCAGAGCTGCATGTCGGCCTTGGGATTCGGGCAGAACACGCCGCCCTGGTCGTTCAAGTCCTTGGCGAGGAGTTCGATGGTGCTCTTGGGGGTGGACATCGTCTTCAGACCTTGGTGAGCCAGTGGGCGTACTTGGGATTCCGGCCATTCACGATGTCGAAGAAGGCACTCTGGATCTTCTCGGTGACCGGGCCGCGCGAGCCGGTGCCGATCTCGACGCGGTCGAGTTCGCGGATCGGCGTGACTTCGGCCGCGGTGCCGGTGAAGAAGGCTTCGTCGGCGATGTAGACCTCGTCGCGCGTGATGCGCTTCTGCACCACCTCGATGCCGAGGTCCTTGCAGATGTGCAGGATCGTGTTGCGCGTGATGCCGTTGAGCGCGCCGGCCGACAGGTCGGGCGTGTAGACCACGCCGCCCTTGACCACGAAGATGTTCTCGCCCGCGCCTTCGGAGACGAAGCCGCTGGCGTCGAGCAGCAGTGCCTCGTCGTAGCCGTCGTCGAGCGCTTCCATGTTGGCCAGGATCGAGTTGCTGTAGTTGCTGACCGCCTTGGCCTGCGTCATCGTGATGTTGACGTGATGCCGCGTATAGCTGGAGGTCTTGACGCGGATGCCGCGCTTCATGCCCTCGTCGCCCAGGTAGGCGCCCCAGGCCCAGGCCGCGACCATCGCGTGGATCCTGTTGCCCTTGGGGCTGACGCCGAGCTTCTCGGAGCCGATCCAGACGAGCGGGCGCAGGTAGCAGCTGTCGAGCTTGTTCTCGCGCACCACCTGCTTCTGGGCCTCGTTGACCTGCTCCTGGCTGAACGGGATCTTCATGCGCAGGATCTTGGCGCTGTTGAACAGCCGCTCGGTGTGCTCGGCCAGGCGGAAGATCGCGGTGCCGTTGACCGTGTTGTAGGCGCGCACGCCCTCGAAGACGCCGCAGCCATAGTGCAGCGTGTGGCTCAGCACGTGGATCTTGGCTTCGCGCCAGTCCACGAGATCGCCGTCCATCCAGATCTTGCCGTCACGGTCGTCCAGTGCGGGGGGCAGTGCGCTCATGTCTTTGTCCTTCAACCGGGGGGTATGTCGCAAAAGCTTTCGATTTTACGGCCGCGGGCCGGAGGTGTCGGACCGACAATCGTCGGTTTTGCCAACCCGCCAGAGAAAAGGATTTCAGTGTCCGTCTTCAAGAACGTCATCGTCTACCGCATCGAAGCCACCTGGTCGCAGTCGCTCGACCAGGTCGAGCAAGGGCTGGCCGCGCAGCGCTTCGTCCCCTGTAGTCCGTCGCAGGAAAAGTCCGCCGGCTGGACCGAGCCTCGCGGCCAGGAGCACGGCCCGCTCGCCGAATCCGTCGCCGGCCAGTGGCTGCTCGACTACATGATCGAGACCAAGACCCTGCCCGCCTCCGTCGTGCGCCGCAAGGTCGACGAACGCGCCGCGCAGATCGAGGCCACCACTGGCCGCAAGCCCGGCAAGAAGGAAAAGAAGGAACTCAAGGAAGACGTCACCCACGAACTGCTGCCACTGGCCTTCACGCGCCATGCCCGGGTGGCGGTCTGGATCGACCCGAAGGCCCGCCGGCTGGTGGTGAACTCGAGCAATGCCGCGCGCGCTGACGAAGTGGTCACCAGCCTCGTCAAGTCGCTCGACGGCTTCGCGGTGGCGCTGGTCAACTCGCAGGTCGAGCCGGCGGCGGCGATGTCCGAGTGGCTGTCGAGCCAGGAACCGCCCGCCGGCTTCACGATCGATCGCGAATGCGAGCTCAAGGCGACCGACGAATCGAAGGCCGTGGTGCGCTACGCCAAGCACCCGCTGGACATCGACGAGGTGCGCGGGCACATCGCGGCCGGCAAGCGCCCGACCCGGCTCGCGATGACCTGGGACGACCGCGTTTCTTTCGAGCTGACCGAGGGGCTGCAACTGCGCAAGATCGTGTTCCTCGAAGGCACGCTGGACGACGCTCCGGCCTCGGGCAAGGAAGACGACTTCGACGCCAACGCTGCGATTGCGACCGGCGAGCTGGGCCAGCTGGTGCCCGAACTGCTGGAGGCCCTGGGCGGCGAGATGAAGCTGGGGACGGCGGCGGCTGCCGACGCGGCGCCTGCGGCCTCGGCGGCGCCCAAGGCCGAGAC
>NZ_JBFUIU010000003.1:0-48671 GCF_056401695.1 Variovorax sp. P4_D9 | reverse complement strand
GCGGTGAACGGCGCCGCGGCGGGCATCGGCTTCGCGTTCGCGCTGGCCGCCGACCTGTGCCTGGCCGGCGCATCGGCCCGGTTCGTCAACTCGATCCACAACGCCGGCACCGGGCACGAGCTCGGCATGAGCTGGATGCTGCCGCGTGCGGTCGGCACCCAGCGTGCCGCCGAGATCCTGCTGACGGCACGCCCGGTGCTGGCCGACGAGGCGGCTCGCATCGGCCTGGCACTGCGCGCGGTGCCGGACGAGCGCCTGCTGGCGGAGGCGCGCGAGCTCGCCGAGGCGATCTGTGCCAACGTGCCGCTCGGCGTCTGGCTCACCAAGCAATCGTTGTGGCTGAACCAGGGCGTCGCGAGCCTCGAGGCGGCGTGCGAGATCGAATCGCGCGCGGTGTTCCAGGCTCAGGCCACCGAAGACGCGGCGGAGAAGCGGAAGGCCTACTTCGAGAAGCGCGCGCCGCGCTTCGACAACCGCTAAAGCATCCCGCGATCCTTCGCGGTCTTCACGTTGTCGCCGACCAGGCCGCGCTCGCGCAGCACCGCCACCGTCGCCTCCAGCGCCTCGGCGACGCAGGGGAAGCCGCAGTACGGAATCGCCTGGATCAGCGCCTCCTGCAGCTCGGTCACCGTCAGGCCGTTGTTCAGCGCCGCGCGCACGTGGTTCTTCAGCTCGTTGGGCTTGCCCATGCCGACGAGGATGCCGATGGTGACGAGGCTGCGCTCCTTGCGCTGCAGGCCCGGGCGCGACCAGACGGCGCCGAACGCCGATTCGAGCGCGATGGTCGCGCTGTCCGCCGCGAAGCCGCCGGAGTTTGCCGCCGCGAGCATCCCGTCGAGAAAGGTTTCTCCGAACATCTCGCGCACGAGATTCACGCCCCGCCGGTAGTTGGGGCTTTGGTCGTCTTCGCTGCTCATCGAATGGGTCTCCGGGTTGTTGGGCAACGGCTCGCGGCGACGATTCGGGTAAACCCGCTTTGTGTGACGCCCAGGTCATCGCCTACATTGAACTCGTTCTATTTTACGAACATTGTTCTATTATATGCAATACATGACCGCTTTTGCGACACCACCTGCCCCCTCGCCCCCGGCACGCGAACTGGAGACCTCGAACCACCTGCTTGGCGACCGTGCGGCCCTCGATGCCGCCTGGGAGCGCAACGGCTACTGGTTCTTCCGCGACGTGCTGGACCGCGACGCGGTCGCGCGCCTGCGCGCCGTCTACATGCAGCTTCTCGGCGAGTACGGCGTGGCCGACCCGGCGGACCCGGAGGCGCGCTACAACGGCGCGAGCCTCGAGGGTTTCCCCTTCCGGATGGATCCGCTGTCCAGGCGCAAGGCTTGGCAGCCTTTCGTGCGTGAGCCGGCGATCCACGCCTTCTTCCGGCGCCTGCTCGGAGACGAGCCCTTCTGGATCCCGACCGTCGAGTACCGTGCCACGCCACCAGCCGCCCACCGCGCGCGTTCGCGCCTGGACTTCGTGCACCAGGACGGCTTCTACAACAAGGGCATTCCGTTCCGCATCTGCTGGATCCCGCTCGCCGAGATCGATGACGACGTCGGCGGCCTGATCCTCGGCGAAGGCCTGCATCGCGGACCGATCCTGCACGACACGAGGCAGCCGCCGCTCTATCCGATTCCCGAGGGCGCGGTGCCGGCCGAACGCTGGCGCCGCGCAACCTACCGGCCGGGCGACGTGCTGTTGATGGACCTGATCACGCCGCACACCGGCCTCGCGAACCACTCCGACCGCTTTCGCTTGTCGATGGACATCCGCGTGATGGGCGCGAACAAGAACCCGCCGATGGTCGGGCGCCTCACCGCTGTCGAAGCGCGCGCGGTCGGCCTCGAAGGCGATGACGGGCGCGGCGGGCGTTTCGTCCTCGACAAAGCGACCTATTGCCGCGGCCTCGACGGCCAGCAGGTCCCGCTGGCCGACATCGCCGCGCGCTTTCACGTCGGCGACGAAGTGATCCTCGCGGCCCGGGCCGGGCGCGCGACGATCATGCGCCCGATCCATTGAGCGCCATGCCTCGCCCCTCTCGCCATGGACAGCGACTGGCCGACAAGGTCGCGATCGTCACCGGCGCCGGCTCGCAGGGCGAGGGCTTCGGCACCGGCAAGGCGATCGCCTGCGTGTTCGCGCGGGAAGGCGCGCGCGTCGCGCTGGTGGACCTGGACGCCGAACGCGCCGAGATCACGCGCCGCATGGTTGCCGAGGACGGGGGCGACGCCTTCGTCTACGCCGCGGATGTCACCGAGGCGGACGGCTGCCGCCGCGTCGTCGCGGCGACGCTGGAACGCTACGGCCGCCTCGACGTGCTGGTGAACAACGTCGGCCTCGGTACAGGCGGCGGCCGCCTCGAGGCGCTCCCAGACGGACTGTGGCAACGCGTGCTCGATGTCAACCTGAAGAGTGTCGTGTTGATGACGCAGCAGGCGATCACGCACCTGGTCGCCTCGCGCGGCAACATCGTCAACATCGCGTCCACTGCCGGCCTGCGTGCCCACGGCGGCGCGGCCTACGGCCCGTCGAAGGCCGCCGTGGTGGCGCTGTCGCGCGAGCTCGCGGTGATGTACGGCCGCGACGGCGTGCGCGCGAACACGATCGCGCCGGGCCATCTGTTCACCCCGCTGGTCGAGCAGTTCGTCGACGCCGCCGGCCGCGAGCGCCGCCGCCGCATCGCGCCGCTGGGCATCGAAGGCGACGCGTGGGATGTCGCGGCCGCCGCGCTGTTCCTCGCGAGCGACGAGGCACGCTTCATCAGCGGTGTTTGCCTGCCGGTGGACGGCGGCGTCGGCGAAGTGGCGGCACTCGCCGCCCTGGAAATGATCGCGGCCGAGGACGATGCGAAGGCCGCCCTGACCGGAGACTCGCCATGAACAAGTGGCTGAAGAGCAGCGAGACCATTCTTTTCAAGGTCGACGAGCAAGTGGCGCGCATCACGCTGAACCGGCCCGACAAGCGCAATGCGCTGTCCGACGCCATGCTCGGCGAGCTCGAGCAGGCCCTGCTCGAAGCCGACGACCGGCGCGACGTGAACGTGATCGTGATCGACGGCGCCGGGCGCGACTTCTGCGCCGGTTACGACCTGGCGGGGGCTTACGCCGGCGTCGCACCCGAGGACATGCCCTACGACCCGGCGCTCTACCGCAGCCAGCGCAGCGGCTTCGACGACGACTGCTGGGCGCTCGAACGCACGCTCGAACAGCGCATGCGCATCTTCGACCTGCACAAGCCGGTGATCGCGAAGATCCACGGCAACTGCCTGGCCGGCGGCACCGACCTCGCCTTCCTGTGCGACCTGGTGCTGGCGGCCGAGGACGCGCGCATCGGCTTTCCGGCGACGCGCGCCAACGGCACGCCGCCGACGCAGTTCTGGCTCGCGCATGCGGGACCGCAGTGGGCCAAGCGGCTGATGTTCACCGGCGACTGCCTGAGCGGGCTCGATGCGGCGCGCCTCGGCCTGGTGATGGAGGCCGTGCCGGCCGACCGGCTCGAAGACGAGGTCGCCGAACTCGCTCGACGCATCGCGCTGACTGACGTCGACCTGCTCGCCGCGCACAAGCGGGTGATCAATCTGGGCATGGAGCTGATGCATGTGCGCACGCTGCAGCGGCTCACCGCCGAGCTCGACGCGCGCGCACATCTGGCCAGCGGGCCGCGGCGCACGCAGTTCAGGGCCGACATGGCATCGGGTGGGCTGAAGCAGGCGCTGAAGAACCGCGACGAGCCATATGGAGACAGCCTCGTCCGCCTGAAGGCCCGCGGCGCCTCGGCGGAAGAAGACTGAGCCGGCCGGCCCCGCGGGGGCTACAGCCGCCCCATCACCGGCAAGCCGGCCCCGGTCACCGCGCGCGCCGCATCCGACAACAGGAACCCGACCACCTCGGCGATCGCCTGCGGCGTGACCCAGCGTGAGGTATCGGCATCGGGCATGTCCCTGCGGTTGGCCGGCGTGTCGATGATGCCGGGCAGGATCGCGTTGACCCTCATGCCGCGGTCCTTAGTCTCCTCGGAAAGTGCCTCGGTGAGGCGCAGCACGCCGGCCTTGGAGGCTGCATAGGCGCCCATTCCCGCGGCCGCCTTGCCCGCCGCCCCGGCGCCGATGTTGACCACCCGGCCCGCTCGTTCCAGCAGGTGCGGCAACGCCCCCTTGCATGCATGGAGCGCGGTCTTCAAGTTGATCGTGTACATGCGGTCCCATGTGGCCGGGTCGCCGTCCGCGATCGTCTCCCAGCTGAAGCCACCGGCGATGTTGACCAGCGCATCGACACCGCCGAAGCGCTCGGCCACGCGCGCAATCGCCGCCTGCGTCGCGTCGAATCGCGACAGGTCGGTGCCGGGCAGCAGGAGGTGCGACGCCTCGAAATGCGCGAACTCGGCCGGCGCAGCCGGCGACGCATCGACCAGCGCCAGCCGCGAGCCTTGCATCGCCAGCGTTCGCGCCACCGCCTGGCCCAGCGCGCCGAACGCGCCGGTCACGATCACCACCTTGTCTTGCATCGTCGGCCTCCGGCGGTCTCAGCCGAACTCGACCACGCCGTTGTTCATCACCACGGTCTGGCGCGCATCGACGCTGGCGCGCAGCCGCAGCACCGTCGCGCCCTCGCGCCACAGCTCGTAGCGCACGGTCTCGCCCGGCCAGACCGGCGAGGTAAAGCGCAGCGCCAAGCGCTTCAGCCGCGCCGCATCGTGATCGAGCACCTGCTCGATCACCGCGCGCGCTGCCATGCCGTAGGTGCACAAGCCGTGCAGGATCGGGCGGTCGAAGCCGGCCTTCGCCGCCACGTCGGGATCGGCATGCAGCGGGTTCACATCGCCGCACAGGCGGTAGATCAGTGCCGCCTCGGGCCGGGTCGCATAGCCCACTTCGAGATCGGCCGCGCGCTCGGGCACCGCCGGCAGCGGCTCGGGGCCGGGATCGCTCGTGCCGCCGTTGGCACTGAAGCCGCCGTCGCCGCGCAGGAAGGTCACGTTGCGGCTCTCGGCCACCGTGTCGTTGCTGGCCGCGTCGATCAGCGTGCGCAGCACCACAGCGACCGCCCCCTTGCCGGTGCCCTTGTCGGTCAGCGAGACCACGCGGTTGCGCGCGACCACGCAGCCCTTGACCGGCAGCGGACGCAGGATTCGCACGTCCTGCTCGCCGTGCACCAGCTTGACGGCATCGGCACCGGTCCTCGGGTCGCGCCACCAGATGCCGGGCGAGCCCATCACCGCGGCCATGGTCGGGACCGCCTGCAGCGCCTTCTCGTAGACGAAGCGCAGCGCGCCGCGATCCATCGGATCCTGGCCGTAGCCCAGGCCCAGCGCATACAGCATCGTGTCGCGTTCGGTATAGCGATGAACGAGGTCCGGAAAGGTCCAGTTCTTGCAGATCTCGTAGTCGAGCATCTTGGTTCCTAAAGCGTTTCTTCGCTGCCGAGGATCACGAGCGCCTCGTGCGAGAGCTCGCCGCCGTTGCCCTGCGCGATCGCCAGCTTCGCCTCCGGCACCTGCCGCTCGCCGGCGTCGCCCGCGAGCTGGCGCGCCGCCTCGACGATCGTGAACAGGCCATACATGCCCGGGTGCACGCAGGACAGGCCGCCGCCGTTGGTGTTCACCGCCAGTTCGCCGCCCGGCGCGATGCGTCCACCTTCGACAAAGCGGCCACCTTCGCCTTTCTCGCAGAAGCCGAGGTCCTCGAGGAACAGGATCGGGTTGATCGTGAACGCGTCGTACAGCTCGACGACGTCGATGTCCTGGGGGCCCACGCCGGCCTGTGCGTAGGCGCGCGGGCCGGCCTCGGCGAGCCCGGTGACGGTCAGGTCCGGCATGCTGGCGATCTCGCGGTGCGTCATGGCCTGCGCGCCGCCGAGCAGATACACCGGCCGCCGGCTCAGGTCCTTCGCGCGCTCCGCGCGCGTCAGCACCACGGCGGCCGCGCCGTCGGTGACGAGGCAGCAGTCGCGCACCCCGAAAGGGTCGGCGACCAGGCGCGCCTTCAGGTAGTCGTCCATCGTCAGCGGCTCGCGCACGAAGGCCTCGGGATTCAGCGCCGCCCATTGGCGCGCGGCCACGGCGACGGCGCCGAGCTGCTCCTTGGTCGTGCCGTACTGGTGCATGTGGCGCGCCGCGGCGAGCGCGTACGACGAGATCGGGCGCAGCGGCTTGTACGGCGACTCCCAGGGCGAGGGCCGCGACGATTGCAGCAGCTTGCCTGTGCTGCTGCGCTGGTTGCTGCCGTAGGCGATCAGCGCCACGTCGCACAGCCCGGCGTCGAGCGCCAGCGCAGCGAGCATCGCATGCACCTGGAACGACGAACCGCCGGTGCGGTTGTTGTCGAGGAATCGCGGATGAATGCCGAGCGTCTCGGCGAGAGTGAGACCGGAGAGCGAGTCGTCCATGACGACGACGAACAGGCCATCGACATCTGACGGCTTCAGTCCGGCCTGAGCCAACGCCAGCACGCTCGCCTGGTGCGCCAGCTCCATCGAACTGTAGCCCGGCGCAGCGCCGCAGCCGAAGGTGGCGGTGCCGACGATCGCGCTCCGGCCGCGGGGGAAGCGTTCCTGCATCGCTCAGGCCTCCGCCGGTTCGAAGACGACCAGCCGATGGTCATCCTCGGTGATGATCTTGGCGTGCACCGCCATGCCGATCTTCACCGCCTCGGGCGCGATGCCCTCGACACGGCTCATCATGCGCGGCCCCTCGGCAAGATCGATCAGCGCGAGGTTGGCGTTCGGTGCCGGCGGCTTGCCGCGGATCACCGTCGTCGAATAGACCGTGCCGCGGCCCGAGGCCGCGACCCACTCGAGGTCGGTCGCGCCGGTGCCCGGCTCGGCCATGCGCGGGTAGTACACGTGGCCGCCGGTGCTGCGGCTCTTCTGGATCATGAAGCGCCCGGAGGCCAGGTGCTCGAAGAATTCCTTCTCGGGGTTCATGGGGATCCTCGTTCGCTCGTCAGCCATGCATTGTCAGGCCGCCGCTGACGGACACCACCTGGCCGGTCATGAAGTCGGTGGCCGGCGTCGCGAGATAGACGATGGTGTGCGCGATCTCGACCGGCTGCGCCAGCCGCTTCAGCGGGATCGCCTTGATCAGCGCGTCGCGCAGCTTGCCCTCCGGAATGGTGCCGTTGAACAGCGGCGTGTCTGTCGGCCCCGGCGCGACGCAGTTGCAGGTGATGCCCGAGCGCGCCGTCTCGCGCGCCAGCGACTTCGTGAAGGCGATCACCGCGCYCTTGGTGCCGGCATAGAAGGTCTCGCCCATGCTGCCGACGCGGCCGGCGTCGCTCGCCACCATCACGATCTTGCCTTTGCGCCGCTCGATCATGTGCGGCAGGAAGCGGTGGATCATGCGCACCGGGCCGATGTAGTTGACCTGCGCGAGCAGGTCCCAGACGTCGGGCGTGTTCTCGAGGAAGGGCATCACGCGGTCGAGACCCGCCACGTTGGCGACGATGTCCGGCGCGCCGCCGATCTGCGCCACGGCAGCGTCGACGAAGGCGTCGATGGTCGCCCCGTCGGCCAGGTCCAGCGCGATGAATTCGCCGCGGCCGCCGCCGGCGCGGATCTGCGCGATGGTCGCCTCGCCATCGGCCAGGTTCCTGTCGCCGGCGTACACGGCGGCGCCGGCGCTGGCGAACTGCAGCGCCGCGGCGCGCCCGATGCCGGAGGCGCATCCGGTGATGACAACGCTCTTGCCGGCCAGGTCGGTGACGGCGCGCCACGAGGTGTCGAGGTTCTCGGTCATGAATCGGTCTCCAGGGTTCAAGGGGATGGTGTCGGTGCGGGCTTGGCGCTGCGCTGCAGGAAGGCCGTGATGCGTTCGCGCGCCTCCGGCGTCTCGAGCAAGGCGCCGCCGAGCTCGCGTTCGAGCGCATAGCCGGTGGTGGCCGAAGCGCCGGCCGCCGCGATCAACTGCTTGGCGACGCGCAATGCCGGCGGCGGCAGCGTGGCGATACGGCGCGCCAGCTGCGCCGCCTCGTCACCGATCGCGGCCCTGGGCACCGCCCACTGCACGAGGCCGAGCGCCTTCGCGGCCGAGCCGTCCAGCAGCTCGGCCCCGAGGATCAAGCGGCTCGCGATGCCGGCGCCCACCAGCCGCGTCAACCGCTGCGTGCCGCCGAGGCCGGGGATCAGGCCGAGGCCGACTTCGGGCAGGCCGAGCTTGGCCTCGTGCGCAGCGATGCGCAGGTCGCAGCACAGGGCCAGCTCGAGCCCGCCGCCGAGCGCGGCGCCACCGACCTCCGCCAGCGTGACCTGCGGCAGGCTCGCGAGCCGGCCGAACACCGCCTGCAGCCGCTCGATGTAGAGCGCCAGCCGCGGCCCCGGCCGGCGCTCGGCGGCCCAGCCGTCGATCTGCGCCAGATCGGCGCCGGCCGCGAACACCTTCTGGCTGCTGCGCAGATGCAGCACCGTCCAGTCGTCGCGCGTGCCGAGCCGGTCGAGCAGCGCGTCGAAAGCCTCGCCCCATTCCTCGCTCAGCGCGTTCACCGGCGCACGGCAGAGCGTGACGGTCGCGATGCGATCGGCAACCTCGGTCTCGAACATGGCGCTCATTCCGAATTCCTGGCGCGCTCGCGCAGCGCCACCTTGTTCACCTTGCCGCTGGGCACCCGGGGCAGCTCGCCGATCGCCTCGACATGCTTCGGGCACTTGTAGCCGGCGATCAGGCGCTTGCAATGGGCGATCACCTCGGCTTCCGGCGCGCTCGCGCCGCTCACGCAGACCACGTAGGCCTTCACGGCCTCGCCCCATTTCGGGTCGGGCACGCCGATCACCGCGCACTCGACGATGCCCGGATAGGCCTGCACCGCTTCCTCGACCTCGCGGCTGTAGATGTTCTCGCCGCCCGAGATGATCATGTCTTTCTTGCGGTCCACCAGGAACAGGTAGCCGTCCTCGTCCAGATAGCCGACGTCGCCGGTGCGATACCAGCCGTCGCGCAAAGCGTCCAGCGTCGCGGCGGTGTTGTTCCAGTAGCCGTCCATGCGCTCGTCGGTGAAGGTCCAGACTTCGCCCGCGCTGCCGGCCGGGCAGTCCTCGCCGTCATCGCCGACGACGCGGATCCGCGTGCCCTGCCCCGGGTGGCCGACCGAGGCGATGCGCTTCACGTCGCGCGCATCGCCGAACGGTTTCAGCTCGTGGCGGTACAAGCCGCAGGCGGCGGTCTCGGTCGCGCCGTACTGCACCGAGAACACCGGGCCGATGCGCTCGAAGGCACGCCGCAGCAGCGTCACCGGCACCGGCGCCGCGGCGGCCACGACGTTGTGCAGGCTCGACAGGTCCGCATCGCCGATCGCCGGCGAATCGAGGATCGCCTGCAGCATCGCCGAGACGACGAAGGCGAAGCTGATGCGCTCTTGCTGGATCGTGCGGATCACGTTCGCCGCATCGAAGCCGCGGTGCAGCACCAGCGTGCCGGCGCACCATCGGACCTGCAGCGCATAGCCGATCACGCCGACGTGGAAGGCCGGCGTCGTCAGCAGCATGCGCGAATCGGAGTCCAGCTCGCTCATGCGCGAGCCCGCGTCGGCCGTCCGCACCCAGCGCCACTGGGCTCGCAGCGCGCCCTTCGGCCGGCCGGTGGTGCCGCTCGTATAGACCAGCGGCCCGTAGTCCTGCGCCTGCGAGCGGAACGGCGGCCCCTCGGCGGAACCCTCCGCGATCACGGCCTCGTAGTCGCGTGCCCAGTCCGGCACATGGCCGCCGATGCACACATACGCTTCGATCGTCGCAAGGCGCGGGCGCAGCGCGCCGACCAGTTCCGCATACTGCGCCTCGAACACCAGCACGCGCGGCGTCGCATCGCCGAGCAGCCATTCGATCTCGGCCGCGGCGAGGCGGAAGTTCACGGTCGCGACGATGAAGCCGGCCCAGTCGCCGGCGGCCAGCAGCTCGATGTACTCGACATTGTTCATCGACAGGACCGCGACCCGGTCCTGCCGCCGGAGGCCGAGCCGGTGCAGGCCGTCGGCCAGGCGCTTCGCGCGTTCGAGCAACTGGCGATGGCTCAGCCGTTGGCCCTCGCACACCAGCGCCTCGCGCTCCGGATGGAAGCGGGCGTTACGTTCCAGCAGCTCGCCGATGGTCTGGAGCATGACGCGCGTCCTAGACCGGCGTGTCCGGGCTGAACTTCGGCGCGCGCTTGCCGAGGAAGGCGTCGATGCCCTCCATGCCCTCTGGGCCGGCGAAGCCGATGAATTCGAGCGCCAGCGAAGCGTCGAAGATCGGCGTCGCCTGGCGCAGCCAGTGGTTCATCGTCTGCTTGGTCCAGCGCACCGCGGCCGGCGCGCTCTCGGCAAGGCGCGAGGCGACTTCGACGGCCTTGGCTTCCACCTCCTCGTCGGCCAGCGCCATCGAGACCAGGTTCATCCGCTCGGCTTCCTCGCCGGTGAAGGTCTCCGCCGTCATCAGGTAGTACTTGGCCTTGGCCATGCCGCACAGGAGCGGCCAGATGATGGCCGCGTGGTCGCCCGCCGCGACGCCGATCTTCAGGTGGCCGTCGGAGAACTTCGCGTCGCGCGACGCGATCGACACGTCCGCGAGGATCAAGAGCGCCAGGCCGGCGCCGACCGCCCAGCCGCGCGCCGCGCCGACGATCGGCTTGCGGCAGTTGATCATCCCCAGCACCAGGTCGCGCGACTCCTTCATCGCCTGCATGCGCAGCGCGTAGTCCTCGCACACCTTGCGTTCGTGGTGCAGGTCGCCGCCGGCGGAGAAGGTCTTGCCGCTGCCGGTGACGATCACCGCCGAGACGCTGTCGTCCGCATCGACGTCGGCCCAGATCTGGGAGGCCTCGCGGTGCATCGCGGCGTCCATCGCGCCCATCTTCAGCGGTGAATCCAGCGTCACGCGCAGCACGCGCGGATGCGGTCGGTCGAACTTCAGGCGCGTGTAGCGCGCATAGCGGCTGTCGGTCTCCAATCGGGTCTCCTTCGATGCGGATTCAGTGTGACGGGCGGGTTTCCAGGGGGGCCATCGGGTTGACGGCGCGTCGATCTGGCATTTATATTATCGAACATCGTTCAACAATGGAAGCGCAAATTTCTTGTGCTCAAAGGCAATCATGGAAACAGTCGGTCTTGGTTTCTGCTTCGAAGACTTGCCCTTGGGCCGGCAATTCAAGACCGTCGGCCGCACGGTCACCGAGGCCGACATCGTGGGTTTCATCGACAAGATCGGAATGACCGAGGTGCTGTTCACCAACCTCGAGTTCATGCACGGCGTCGCCGGCTTCGAGGGGCGTCTGGCGCCCGGCTCGATGGTGTTCTGCTTCGCCGAAGGGCTGCTCGCGCAGGCGACGATGCAGGGCACCGGCCTCGCCTTCCTCGGCATGCAGCTCGACATCAAGGGGCCGACCTTCGCCGGCGACACGCTCCACGTCGAATGCGAGGTGATCGAAGCGCGCCGCTCCGAGAGCCGGCCCGGGCGCGGCCTGGTGCGCACGCGCAACCGCGTGGTGAAGGAAGACGGCACGGTCGTGATGGAGTACACGCCGTTGCGCATGCTTAAGGCGCGCGCCGAGGTGCGCACATGAAAGCACCGGTGCTGCAGGCCGACGTGCAGCTCGGGGTGCGGCCCGATTCGGCGCCCGCCGGCGAGCCCTTGCACGCCAGGCTGGCCACCAGCGCCGGACCTCTCACCGGCGTGCGCGTGATCGACCTGACGGTCAACGTGCTCGGCCCGGTCGCGACGATGATCCTTGGCGACATGGGCGCCGACGTCATCAAGGTCGAGACGCCCGAAGGCGACCCGAACCGCCAGAACGGCCCCTCGCGCAGCCCCAACATGGCCGCGATGCACCTGAAYATGAACCGCAACAAGCGCAGCGTGACGCTGAACCTGAAGCGGCCCGAGGCACGCGAAGCCCTGCTGCGCATGGTCGAGAGCGCGGACGTGTTCATCCACAGCATGCGTCCGGCGGCGGCGAAGCGCCTGGGCGTCGCCTACGAGGACATCGCCGCGCGCAACCCGCGCATCGTCTACGGCTACGGCTGCGGCTACATGCCCGGCGGCTCGCGCGAGAACGATCCGGCCTTCGACGACGTGGTGCAGGGCGAGGCCGGCATCGCAGACCTGATGCTGCGCTCGGTCGGCCAGGCGCGTTACCTGCCCACCGTGATCGTCGACAAGTTCTGCGGCTACATGCTGGCCTCCGGCGTCGCGATGGCGCTGTACGCACGCGAGCGCACGGGCCTCGGCCAAATGGTGCGCGTGCCGATGCTCGAGACCATCGTCGCCTTCAACCTCCAAGAACATCTGTACGGCGGCGCGTTCGACCCGCCGATGGGCGGCGGCGTCGGCTACGTGCGCCTGCTCTCCGAACATCGCCGCCCCTACGAGACGAGCGACGGCCACCTCTGCGTGCTGGCCGTGAACGACGAGCAATGGAAGCGCCTGCTGCCCACGCTCGGCCGCCCCGAGCTGCTGACCGACCCCGTCTTCGCGACGCACGAAGGGCGCATGAAGAACATCGACCGCGTCTACCGCATGGTCTCGGAGCAGATGAAGACCAGACCCACCGCGCAGTGGCACGAGCTGCTCGACGCGATCGACGTGCCGAACGGGCCGGTCGCGCGGTTCGAGGACATGCTGTCGGACCCCTACCTGAACGAGATCGGCTTCTTCCATCGCTACCGGCATCCGACCGAGGGCCCGATGGTGACGACCGCCGTGCCGACGCAGTTCTCCGGCACGCCCGGCGGCATCCATCTGCCGCCGCCGCAGCTCGGCGAGCACAACGACGAAGTGCTCGGCTGGTTTGGCTACAGTGCCGAAGATATAGCCAACATCACGCGCTGAAGCCATGGCCTACGAACAGATCCTGTACGAGGTGCGCGACGCGATCGCCACCCTCACGCTGAACCGCCCCGAGGCCCTGAACGCCTGGACCGACGTGATGGCCGAGGAGGTCTGGCAGGCGATGCACGCGGCCGAGAGCGACGAGGCGGTGCGCGTGATCGTGCTGACCGGCGCCGGCCGCGCCTTCTGCGCCGGCGGCGACGTCACCGGCTTCAAGTCGGCCGGCGACGACCCCTCCTTTCCACGCTCGCTGCTTCAGAAGCTCCCGCGCGCCTACGACTTCAGCCGCCGCCCGGACTACCAGAGCCGCGCCGCCTACTTCCCGGCGATCGCCAAGCCGATCATCGCGATGCTCAACGGCGCCACCGCCGGCCTCGGACTGGTGCATGCGCTTTACGCCGACATGCGCTTCGCGGCCGACGATGCGGTCCTGACCACCGCCTTCGCGCGCCTCGGCCTGGCGTCCGAATACGGCATGGCGTGGGCCCTGCGCAACGCGGTCGGCCACGCCAACGCGCTCGACCTGCTGATGTCGGCGCGCAAGGTGCGCGGCGAGGAAGCGCTGCGGCTCGGGCTCGTGAACCGCATCCACCCGCCCGAGGAACTCGCCGACGCGACCTATGCGTATGCGAGGGAGCTGGCCGAGTCCTGCTCGCCGCTGTCGCTGCGGATGATCAAACGCCAGCTCTGGGAGCTGCCGTTCCAGACCCTGCACGAAGCGCTGATGGCCGACAGCGCCGACATGATGCAGACCAACCTCAGCGAGGACTTCGAGGAAGGCAAGCTCGCATTCAAGGAAAAGCGCAAGCCGCGCTTCAAGGGACGATGAAGCTTCACGAATCGACCGAAGACGCAGCCTTCCGCGCCGAGGTGCGGAACTTCGTCGCCGCGCAGTTGCCCGAGGACATCCGGCGGAAGGTGCTGGGCTTCCTGCGCGTTCCGCGCGAGGACTACGTGCGCTGGCAGCGCATCCTCGCCGGCCGCGGCTGGGGCGCGCCCGGCTGGCCGGTCGAGCACGGCGGCTGCGGCTGGAACGCCGTGCAGCGCAACATCTTCGACGAGGAATCCTTCACCGCCGGCGCACCGCGCCAGATGCCCTTCGGCCTCGCGATGATCGGGCCGGTGCTGATGAAGTTCGGCAGCGACGCGCAAAAGGCGCTCTTCCTGCCGCGCATCGTGTCGATGGACGACTGGTGGTGCCAGGGCTATTCGGAGCCGGGCGCCGGCTCCGACCTCGCCTCGCTGAAGACGCGTGCCGAGCGCGACGGCGAGCACTATGTCGTGAACGGCCAGAAGACCTGGACCTCGTTCGCGCAATGGGCCGACTGGATGTTCGCGCTGGTGCGTACCTCGGCCGACGCGAAGCCGCAGCGCGGCATCTCGCTGCTGCTGATCCCGATGGACACGCCCGGCATCACGGTGCGCCCGATCCGCACGCTGGACGGCGGCCACGACGTGAACGAAGTCTTCCTCGACGGCGTGCGCGTGCCGGTGGAGAACCGGGTCGGCGCCGAGAACGAGGGCTGGTCGATTGCGAAGTACCTGCTCGGCCACGAGCGCACCGCCATCGCGGGCCTCGGCATGTGCAAGCGGCTGCTGCGGCGGCTGAAGGAGCTGGCGCGCACGCAGGCCAGACGCGACCGGCCGCTGATCGAGGACCCGCGCTTTCGCGACAAGATCGCCAGGATCGAGATCGATGTGCTGGCGCACGAATGGGCGCTGGCGCGGCTCATCTCGCTCGAACGCGCCGGCCTGGGGCTGGGCGCGGAGCCGTCGATGCTGAAGGTGCGCGGCTCGGAGATCCAGGCCGAGCTTGGCGAGCTGCTGATGGAATGCGCAGGCCCTTATGCGGTGCCGCTGGTCGAGGCTGCGCTCGAGCCCGGCTACGACGGGCCGACGCCGGCCGGCGCAGAGCTCAATGCCCTCGCCGGCCAGTACCTCGATCTGCGCAAGGTCGCGATCTACGGCGGCACCAACGAGATCCAGCGTGGGCTGATCGGCAAATCCCTGATCCCCCTGTAGGCCCACCATGGACTTCACGCTGAACGAAGAGCAGCAGATGCTCGCCGACACGATGGCGCGCTTCGTGCAGAACGAGTACGAGTTCGAGGCGCGCCGCAAGCGCCTGGTCGAAGGCCCGAGCGATGCGCTGGCGCGGCAGATGGCCGAGCTCGGCCTGTTCGCGCTCAACGTGCCCGAGGCGCACGGCGGCATCGGCGCCGGCGCGGTCGAGACCCTGATCGTGATGGAAGGCCTCGGCCGCGGCCTGGTGATCGAGCCGTACGTCGCCAGCGCGGTGATCGCGCCGCGCCTGCTCGCCACCTTCGGCAGCGCGGCGCAGAAGGATCGCTTCCTCGGGCCGATCGCCGAGGGGCGGCTGCGCTTCGCGCTCGCCGCGCTGGAGCCGCAGGCGCGCTACGACCTGGACAAGGTGAACGCGCGCGCGGCGCGCCGCGACGGCGGATGGCAGCTCGACGGCGCGAAGGCCGTGGTGCCGCATGGCGACAGCGCCGACTGGCTGATCGTCACCGCCGACACGGGCGGGGGCGTGGCGCTGATGCTGGTCGACGCCAGGGCCCCCGGCGTCGCGATCGACGGGTACCCGACTCTCGACGGCCAGCGCGCCGCCGAGATCCGCCTCGAAGGCGTCACCGTTGACGACAGCTGCCTGATCGGCGAACCCGGCCAGGGCCTGGAACTGGCCGACTGGGCGACCGACCAGGGCCTGGCGGCACTCGCCGCCGAGGCGGTCGGCGCGATGGCGAAGCTCGCCGAGCTGAGCTGCGAGCACCTCTCGACGCGCAGGCAGTTCGGCGTGCCGATCGGCAGCTTCCAGGCGCTGCAGCATCGCGCCGCGGACATGCGGATCGCCGTCGAGCAGGCGCGCGCGCTGGCGCTGATGGCCGCGGCCCACGTCGAGTCGCCGGATCGCGCATTGCGCCGCCGCGCCGCGTCGGCGGCGAAGGCGATGGCCGGACGCTCCGGGCGCTATGTCGGGCAGCAAGCGACCCAGCTTCATGGCGGCATGGGCATGACCGACGAGCTGGCCTCAGGCCACTATTTCAAACGACTGACCGCGATCGACATGACCTGGGGCAACTGGGAACACCACGTCGAACGCTATGGAGAACTGCTGTGACTGAAGCCATCACCGAAAGCCACCCCGAGGGCCAAATCGTCGTCGAGCGGCGCGGGCCGATCCTGCTGATGGGCGTGGACCGCGTCGAGAAGCGCAACGGCTTCACGCCGCGCATGTTCCGCGAGCTCGGCGAGGCCTACACGCTGCTGGAGAGCGCGCCGGACCTGTTCGTCGGCCTGCTGTATGCCAAGGGCGATCACTTCAGCGGCGGCGTCGACCTGCCGCTGATGGCCGAGTACCGCAAGGCCGGCGCACCCTACGTGCCGCTGAACCTGGTCGACCCGGGCCAGTTGCGCGAGCCCTATCGCACGAAGCCGGTGGTCGCAGCGATGCAGGGTATCTGCTACACCATCGCGATCGAGCTGATGCTCGCCGCCGACGTCGTGTTCGCGGCTGACAACTGCCGCTTCTCGCAACTCGAGGTGAAGCGCGGGATCATGCCCGGCTACGGCGGCTCCTTCCGCTTCATCGAACGCGCCGGCTGGGGCAACGCGATGAAGTGGCTCTTGACCGGCGACGAGTTCGGCAGCGCCGAGGCGCTGCGGCTCGGCCTGGTGCAGGAAGTCGTGCCCGCCGGCGAGCAGTTCGAGCGCGCCCTCGCCTATTCGCAGCGCGTGGCCGAACAGGCGCCGCTCGCGGTGCAGGGCACGATCGAGAACGCGCGCCTGGCGCTCGGCCAGGGCTGGATGCACGCGGCGACGCATGCCACCGCGACGAACACCTTCCTGTACGGCACCGAGGACGCCGCCGAGGGCCGCAAGTCCTTCGCCGAGAAGCGCACCGCGAAGTTCGTCGGCAGGTGAAGGCCATGTTTCGCAACGACCTGCTCGCGGGCAAGAAGATCCTCGTCACCGGCGGTGGCACCGGGCTCGGCAAGAGCATCGGGCGCCGCTATCTCGAACTCGGCGCGCACCTGGTGATCTGCGGCCGGCGGCTCGCGGTGCTCGACGCCACCGCCGAGGAGTTCCGCGCCGAGCTGCCCGGCGCGCGCGTCGACACGCTCACTTGCGATGTGCGCGATGCCGAGCAGGTCGAGGCGATGATGGAGCGCATCTGGCAGGTCGGCGCGCCCGACGTGCTGGTCAACAACGCCGCGGCCAACTTCATCGCGCGCACCGAAAAGCTCTCGGCGCGCGCCGTCGACGCGGTGCTCGGCATCGTGCTGCACGGCAGCTTCTATTGCACGATCGCCGCCGGCCGGCGCTGGATCGAGGCAGGCCGACCAGGCAACGTGATCAGCACCGTCTCGGCACCGGTGATCACCGGCCAGGCCTTCACCGCGGCGTCGGCGGCAGCCAAGGCCGGCGTGCTCGCGATGACGCGCAGCCTCGCAGTCGAATGGGGCCCGAAGAGCATCCGCCTGAACTGCGTGGCGCCGGGGCTGTTCCCGACGCCGGGCGCCTGGGAGCAGCTCTTCCCGCCCGGCAGCCAGGTCGAGGCGCAGGAGCGCGGCGTGCCGCTGCGGCGCCTCGGCGAGCACCGCGAGCTGTGCGACCTGTACGCCTATCTCGCGGCCGACGGCTCGGGCTACATGACCGGCGACCTGATCGTCATGGACGGCGGGCGCTGGATGCAGGGCGCCGGCGGCCCGACCTTCCGCGCGATGCAGGACTGGAACGACGCGCAATGGGAAGCGATGCGCAAGAAATGACACCCCCGTCCGGTTCAAGAAAGGAAGAGCACATGTCCGACTCCACCCTCGCCGCAGGCCCGCTGAGCCTCGCTGGCAAGACCGCCGTCGTCACCGGTGCCGGCAGCGGCATCGGACAGGCGATCGCCGAGCTGTTCGCGCGTGCCGGCGCCAAGGTCGTCGCGGCCGACATCCATGCCGACGGCGCCGAGACCACCGCGGCGGGCATCCGCGCGGCCGGCGGCCAGGCCATCGCGGCGACGGCCGACGTGTCGCAGGACACGCAGGTCGCGGCGATGCTCGATTGCGCGATCGCGGAATTCGGCAGCCTCGACGTGCTCGTCAACAACGCGGGGATCTTTCCGAAGAAGCCCTTCCTCGAGGTCGACGCCGCGTTCTGGGACAGGTTGCACGCGGTGAACCTGCGCGGCACCTTCCTGTGCCTGCGCGAGGCGATCCGGCGCATGCAGGCGCAGGGGAACGGCGGTGCGATCGTCAACATTTCCTCGGTGTCGTCGATGCAGGCGGTGGTCTATCACAACGCCACCTACAACGCATCGAAGGCCGGCGTGAACAGCCTGACCAAGACCACCGCGCTGGAGTTCGCCGCCGACGGCATCCGCGTCAACGCCGTGCTGCCCGGCGGCACCCTGACGCCCGGCGCCAAGGCCGCCAGCACCGACGGCGTCGACATGAAAGGGCCGATCCTGGGGCCGGGCCGCATCCCGCTCGGCAAGATGGGCGATCCGGAGGACATCGCGATGGCGGCGCTGTTCTTCGCGAGCCCGGCGTCGCGGCTGATCACCGGGCAGCTGCTCGCGGTGGATGGCGGCTTCCAGGTGAGCTAATGCCTGAAGCGTCGTTGCCGCAGGTGCCCCTCAATCGCCTGCTGGCACACGCCGCGATGGCGCGGCCGCTGACGCGCCTGCACTTCTATACCGAGGCGGGTTACATCGCGATGACGACCTCGGGCCTGCTGCAGGCCGGACGCCAACTCGCCCGCGGCCTGCGCGCGATCGGGCTGAAGGCCGGCGACACGATCGCGGTGCAGATGCCGACGCAGCACGAGACCGCGGTGCTGTACCTCGCCGCGTTCGAGATCGGGGCGGTGCTGGTGCCGATCGTGCACATCTACGGGCCGGCCGAGGTCGGATTCATCGTGCGCCAGTCGCGCGCACGCCTGCTCGCGGTGCCGCAGCGATGGCGCGGCATCGATTTCCTCGAACGGGTGGAGGCGCTCGGCGTGCTGCCCGAGCTCGAGCAGGTGCTGGTGCTCGGCGAGCGAGCGCCGCGCGGCGGGATCACCTGGCGGAAGTTGCAGCAGGCAGCCAATGCCGATGCCCCGACCCCGGCCGCCGAGCCCGTCGCGCCGCAGGACACCTGCGTGCTCCTGTACACCTCCGGCACCACCGCCGCGCCCAAGGGCGTGAAGCACACGCACCAGACCGTCGGCGCCGAGTGGCAGATCCCGTTCATCGACGACGCCCCCGCCACCGCCGCGCGGCCAGGCGGCAACGGACCCTACTTCACGCCATTTCCGGCCGGCCATATCGCGGGCTTCAACTTTCTGCTGCGGCCCTTCGTCACCGCCACCGAGATGGTGTTCGTCGATCGCTGGGACGCAGCCGTTGCGGCCGAGCTGATCGAGCGCCACCGCGTGCGGCTGTCCGGCGGCACGCCCTTCCACCTGCAGGGCCTGCTCGACGCGGCGCGGTGCGACGGCCGCGACCTGTCGTCGCTCGCCGCGTACGGGCTCGGCGGCACCGGCGTGACGCCCGAACATGTCGAGGCGGCCGAGCGCGCCGGCATCGCCGCCAGCCGCTCCTACGGCCTCACCGAGCACTCCACCGTCAGCATCGGCTGGCGCGAGATGCCGCTCGCACAGCGGGCCGCCACCGACGGCCGCCTGCAGCCCGGCAGCGAAGTGCGCATCGTCGACGACCAGGAGCGTGAGCTTCCGCTCGGCCACGAGGGCGAGATCCTGACACGCGGACCGGAGCTCTTCGTCGGCTACACCGACGCCGCGCTCGATGCGCACGCGCGCACCGCCGACGGCTGGTTCCGCACCGGCGACATCGGCCGGCTCGACGCCGCGAACTGCCTGACGATCACCGACCGCAAGAAGGACATCGTGATCCGCGGCGGCGAGAACATCTCGTCGCAGGAGGTCGAACGCGTGCTGGGCAGCCACCCTTCCGTGTGCGAAGTCGCCGTGGTGGCACAGCCCGATGCGCGCTACGGCGAGAAGGTGTGCGCCTTCGTCGTGCTCGCCCACGGCGCCTCGCTGGACCTGGATGCGGTGCAGCGTCATTTCGCGACGGCCGGCGTCGCGCGCCAGAAGACACCCGAAGGCCTGCATGTCGTCGGCGAGCTGCCGCGCACTGCGTCGGGCAAGGTGCGAAAGGGCGAGTTGCGGGAACGGCTGCGCTGAGCCGGGGGCCAACGCTTGATCAGGCGCCTGCGGCATGCGCCGGCCGCCGCGGCAGCGTCCAGGCGCCCAGCCCGCACAGGAGGCACACACCGGTGATCGCCGTCATCGTCCAGAGGTAGGCGTCGGCGCCCGGATAGGCCGCATGCGGCTGCGTCGCGCTGCGCACCACCGCCAGCGCGAGCAGCACGCTGGCCRCCTGCGTGCCGATCGCGGTGCCGAGCGTGCGCACCACCTGCGCCAGGCCGACGAACTCGCTGGTGCGCTCGACCGGTACCACCTCCACCAGCAGGTTCGGCACCGCCGACATCAGCATCGCCCCACCGAGCGAGGCCAGCATCACCCACCCCACCAGCATCCAGGCGGTCGAGTGCAGCGCGGTCAGCCCGATCCAGCCGGCCAGGATCATCACGCTGGCGAGCCGTGCCGCACTGCGGGCGCCGTGCCGCGCCGCGAGGTGGCCGCCCCACGGCGCGCCGAACAGGCCCATGAAGTTCGACGGCAGCTTCAGCAGGCCGGCCATCGTCGCGCTCAGGCCCAGGCCGATGCCGGTCCACGGCGGCTGCTGCGCGAGCGCCATCAGCACCAGCATCGTCTGCGAGGTGCCGAGCCCGAACAGGAACATCAGGCCGATCGGCAGCCCGACCTCGCGCGTCGCGATGCGGCGCACGTCGATCATCGGCTGTGGGTGCCGCCACTCGTGGCGCCACCACATCGCCAGCAGCAGCACGCCGCCGGCCAGCGCGGCGAGCGTCGCGGCATCGCCGAGCCCGTGCGCCTTCAGCCGCGACACGGCCCACAGCAGCGCGGCCACCGCGGGCGCGTAGAGCATGCCGCCGATCCAGTCGACCCGCGCGCCGGTCGCGGCGGCCGCGGCGGCCGCCGAAGCCGGCACCCAGCGCGCGACCAGCGCCATCGCCACGATGCCGTGCACCGCGCCGAACCAGAACATGGTGCGCCAGCCGGAATGGTCGACCAGCAGCCCGCCGAGCAGCAGCCCGGCGCCCGCACTGAAAGTCGCCATCGCGGTGAGCCAGCCGACCGCGACCGGCACGCGCTCGGCCTGTAGGCGCTCGCGCACGATGCCGATGGCCAGCGGCAGCAAGGCGGCCGACATGCCCTGCAAGGCCCGGCCGCAGATCAGCCCCGGCAGCCCGACCGACATGGCGCTGATCAGCGATCCGCTGGCCGAGCAGGCGAGCATCGCGAGCACCAGGCGCTTGCGCCCGAACAAGTCGCCCAGCCGCGACGACAGGCCTGCCGAGACCGAGCCGATCAGCAGGTAGGCAGTGATGAGCCAGCCCACGCCGGCCGGGTCGCCGAAGTCGCGCATCAGCGTCGGCAGCRCCGCGTAGATCATGCTGACCTCGAACGAGCTGATGATCTCCGCGAACACCAGCGCGACGACGATCGAATGGCCGTGGGCTGCGGCGCCGCCGCGCGGCGACCCCGGACCGTTCACGCGTGCGCCGCGGCCGCCGCGGGAGAAGCCGTCGTGCCGCGCTGCCTCACGTCGCGCAGCAGGAAGTGCGCCAGCGCCGGGATCAGCACCAGCGCGCCGATCATGTTCCACAGGAACATGAAGGTCAGCAGGATGCCCATGTCGGCCTGGAACTTGATCGGTGACCAGGCCCAGGTCACGACGCCGGCGGCCATCGTCACGCCGATCAACGCGACGACCTTGCCGGTGAACTCGAGCGAGTGCTTGTAGGCCTCGCGCAGGCTGCCGCCGCGGCGCTGCACCGCGAGCTGCACCGACAGCAGGTACAGCGCATAGTCGACGCCGACGCCCACGCCGAGCGCGATGACCGGCAAGGTCGCGACCTTCACGCCGATGCCCATCACCACCATGATCGCCTCGCAGAGGATCGACGTGATCAGCAGAGGCACCAGCGCCACCACCACCGCGCGCCACGAGCGGAAGGTGACGAAGCACAGCAGCGTCACGGCGATGTAGAGCACCACGTGCATGATGTAGAAGGATTGGTGCACCACGATGTTGGTCACCGCCTCGATGCCGGCCGGGCCGGCCGCCGGCAGGAACTCCGCACCGGGCCGGCTGTGGGTCGCGGCGAATCCCTCCACGGCCTTCAGCACGCGGTCGAGCGTGTCGGCGCGGTGGTCGCCCAGGTACGCCGTGACGGCGAACAGCGAGCAGTTCGGGTTCATCGCGTCCGGGTTGTCCTGGATCACGCGGTTGGCTGCCGGGCCGAGGATGCGCGGGTCGCGCGCCAGCGTGTTCCACTTGAAATAGCCCTCGCTCGACGCGGCGACACCGCGCTTGGTCTGTTCGGCAAACGAAGTCACCGCCTTCACGCCCTGCACATGCTCGAGGTCCCAGCCGAGACGGTCGGCCTCGACCAGGCCCTCGTAGCGGTCGCAGGCGCTCTTCGGCGTCTTCACGATGACCGCGAACTGGTCGCTCGACAGGCCGTAGTGCCGCGCGATGTAGGCGTTGTCGAGGTTGTAGCGCGAATCGCGGCGCAGCTCCGGCGCGCCTTCGTCGAGGTCGCCGATCTTGAGGCCCGTGCGCAGGCTCAGCGCGCCGGCGCCGAGCAGCGCCGCCGCCACGATGGCGACCAGTGCCCAGCGCCGCTCGGTCAGCCGCTCCAGCGCGGCCCACACGCGGCCCATCGAGGAGCGCCCGGCCTGCTCGGCCGCGTCGGCATTCAGCGAGCGCTGCGCGGCCTTCGGGCTGACGCCGGTGTACGACAGCAGCACCGGAATCAGCACCAGCTTCGTGAAGATCAGCCCGGTGACGCCGATGCTGGTCATCACCGCCAGGTCGCGGATCACCGGGATGTCGATGATGATCAGCACCATGAAGCCGACCACGTTGGTCAGCAGCGCCGTCAGGCCGGCCAGGAACAGGCGCCGGAAGGTGTAGCGCGCGGCGACGTACTTGTGCGTGCCGCGGCCCACGTCCTGCATGATGCCGTTCATCTTCTGCGCGCCGTGCGATAGGCCGATCGCGAACAGCAGGAAAGGCACCAGGATCGAATACGGATCGAGCTCGTAGCCGAGGATCTGCAGCAGGCCCATCAGCCACATCACGCCCAGCACCGCGGTGACGACCAGCACGACGGTGCTGCGCGGGCAGCGGGTGTAGAGGAACACGAACAGCGCCGCGATCGCGACCGAGATCGCGAAGTAGGAGATCACCGTCGCGAGGCCCTCGATCAGGTCGCCGACAAGCTTGCCGAAGCCGACGATGTAGACGCGGAACTTGCCCGTGCCCTTGGCCCGCACCTGCTCCTCGAGCGCGCGCGACAGCTTCAGGTAGTTGATCGGCTCGCCGCTGTCGGCATAGCGGTCCAGCAGCGGCACCACGATCATCGACGAGCGCTGGTCGTCGCTGATGATGCGGCCGGCGGCGCCGGAGCGCGCGATGTTGGCCTTGAGTTCATCGATCTTGGCCGGCGAGCCGTCGAAGCGCTCGGGCATCACCGGGCCGCCGCGCATGCCCTCCTCGGTCACCTCGCCCCATCGCAGCACCGGCGTCCACAGGGACTTCAGCCACGGGCGGTCGACGCCCGGCATGATGTAGAGCGCATCGTTGATCGACGCGAGGAACTTCAGGTACTCGGGGTCGTAGATGTCGCCCTGGGTGTTCTCGACCACCACCCGAAGCTGGTTGCCCAGCCCGCGCAGCTCGGTCTTGTTGTCGAGGTAGTTCTGGATGTACGGGTGCGAGCGCGGGATCATGCGCTCGAAGTTGGCGTTGATCGTCAGTTGCGTCGACCGCCAGCCGAGGAAGATCGACACCAGCGCGAAGGCGACGAGGATCACCCGGCGGTGGTTGAAGATGAGCCGTTCGAGCGCATTGCCGGAGCGCGGGTCGAAGCGGGAGGGATCCGGAATGACCTCGAAGGTCTCGTTGCCGATGTTCATCGCTGTGTCACCTCGCCGCCGGCGCCATCGCCAGCCGCTGAACGCCGGACGGGCCGGCGACGAGCAGCCAGTCGGCTTCCATCGAGACCACGTCGAAAGCCGCGCCCAGCCCGGGCATCGGCGCCATCGGCACGAAGCTGTCGCCGAGCGCGGCGCCGACCAGCACCTCGCCCGCCTGCGTCGCCAGCACGAGGCGGCCATCGGGCAGGAGCACGCCGCCGTTGACCGCCGCGCGGGTGCCGGTCGCCAGCGGCTTCCAGTTCGCGCCTGCGTCGGTCGAGCGCCAGGCCGTGCCGCGCAGGCCGAGGGCGACGATCGCGTCCTTCGAGGCCGCCATGCCGAACCAGGTGCCGGGATACGGCGTTTCGATGCGCACGAAGCGTCCGGCCGCCGCGTCCAGGCGCATGACCAGGCCGAGCTCGCCGACGATCACCACCTGGTCGCCGGCCTGGCGGATGGCATGCAGTGAATAGCCGTCGCGGTTGTCGGTGCGGTCGAGCCATGGCTCCCACTTCGCGCCGCCGTCCGCCGTGTGCAGGATCAGGTTGAACTGGCCGACCACCCAGCCTTCGCGCTCGTCGCGAAAGTGCACCGCCAGGAAGGGCCGGGTCGGCCCGTCCTCGGCCATGCGCTTCGCCTCGTCGCGCGCCCGTGCGAGCGCCGGATCGGCGGCGGCGCCCTTCTTCTCATAGTACGAGACCATCATCGCCCCGAGGCTGCGGCCGTCTAGCACGCGGCGCCAGTTCAGCCCGCCGTCGGTGCTGTGCAGCACCACGCCGTCGTGGCCCACCGCCCAGCCCTGCGTGGGGGACGGAAACTGCACCGCGAGCAGGTCGGTGCTGACCGGCGCGGGACGCTGCTCCCAGGTCTTGCCGCGGTCCGCGGAACGCAGGATGTGGCCGCGCGGGCCGACCGCGACGACATGCTCGGCATCGACCACCGCGAGCGCATAGGCCGGCGCACGAAGCGAGCGCGGCGTCATGCGCGCCGGCGCATCGAGCGGATCGACGAACGCGGATGCGGAAAGCCCGGTCGCCGCGGCGACCACGATCGACGCCCAAAGGCACGCCACGATCGTCGCGAGGGCTCTCAGGTGCGGCATGGCGCGAACGGAGGAACAGGCATCCTTGGCCACTCTCGCGTCGACTCAGCGCTGGGTCCGGCGCGCCAGGCCTTCGGGGCTGTAGAACGCGTCGGCGTCGACCGTGTCGATGTCCACGAACAGGCCCTTGTACCCCGCGAGGATCGACGAGTTGTACCAGGCCCCGGTGCCGAAGTCGAAGTAGAAGGTGCCGCCCTGCACCACCGCCTGCTTGTCGTAGGCCCAGACCGTGGGATTCAGGATGCCGCGCGAGAGCTTGCCGGTGGCGTCCCAGGCATCGACCATCACCGCGCCAGGGATGTCCTCGTCGAGATGGAAGCGGCGCTTGGCGACGACGTGGCGCGCGCCCGGCTTCAGCGTGGCGTCGATCACGGTGACGCGGTGCAGCTCCCAGCGCAGCGCGTCCGGGTTCGGATGGCCCTTCATCAGGAGGTCGTCGGGCTTCGCGCCCAGGTACTTGTAGGCGTTGTACGGGATCAGCATCTCCTTGGTGCCGACCAGCTTCCAGTCGAAGCGGTCGAGCCGGCCCGAGAACGCGTAGATCTCGTCGTACAGCATGGCCCCGGCAGACGTAGCGACCGGAAAGTCGTAGCTCGCGTCGGGCGACAGCCGCACGCGGCGCTGGCCCGGCGTGTAGGCCCAGGTCTTGTCGGGCTGGGCCACCGGATTGATGAACTTGCGCTGCAGGTTGCCTTCACCGGTGATCCGTGCCGGAGCGGAATAGATATTGTTGTTCATGAAGTACTGGCCACCCTTGCCGTAGAACTCCTCGGCGGTCAGCTTCTGGTTGAAGTAATCGTTCTGGTTGCGGTTGTTGACCTCGCCCGTCATGACCTTGTTGCCGCTCCCATCCACGTACCAGGCCTGGCCGTAGGTCCACGAAGAGTTGCCCTTGTTCACCAGCATCAGGTTCCACATCGCCTCCTGGCCGGTCTTGGGGACCGGGAACGGCGTGCCGCCGAAGCAGCCGGACACCGCTTCGCCGTCTTCGATCGCCTTGCAGCGGCCGGCTGCATTCTTGCGGGTGTTCTCGACGTACCACGCCGAGTAGTTGGCCGGCCGGCGTGAAGGATAGACATCGAGGCGGAAAGTCGGGTAGCGCTTCAGCAGTTCCTTCGTCGCCTCGGTGAGCTTGTCGGCATGCTGCTCCATGTTGGCCGCGGTCACGGTGTAAAGCGGCTTGTCGGCAACATACGGGTCGGCCCAGAAACCGGAGTCCTTCTTGAAGCCCGGCGGATTGGCGTTGACCGGAAGGCCGCCGTCCCAGGCTGGAACGCTGCCGTCCTTGTTGCCCGCTTTCAAGGCGCCCCAGGGCAGGCGATCGCCATCCTGCGCGATGGCTGCAGGCACGAAACTCGCGCCGACGCCCAGGCACAGCGCGGCAGTTGCAATGTGTCGAATATTCATCTCGATTTCCTTCGAAGTGCTCAGAACGCGGTCTGGTAGGTGAAATTCACGTAGTTGCGATCGCGCAGGTTCGCCAGACCGGAGGCGAAGTACTGTGGTCCGCCCGGGACGGTGAAGAGGGTGCCGGTCTTGCCACCACGTGCGTTGAAGGTCAGGTCGAACTGGTGCTTGTACTTGCCGGCCAAGTACTCGACCCGGATGCCCGGACGGATCAGCCACGACCCTTCGGGCGTGATGCCGGCGCCGACGGCGGCAGCATTGCCCTTCAGACCGTAGGTCAGGAACAGCGGCGCCGAGATGTCCGTGCTCGGAAAGACCTGCTGCCACACCGGTGTGAACGACAGGGCGATGCTCGCGGCGTTGCGCGTCGAGCAGCCACGCAGCACGGGGTTGTCGATGCAGGCCACGTTGCCGCCCTCGCCGTTGAAAAGGGCAGCGCCGCTGGTGATCTTCTGCAGGTTCATCGCGTCGAACTGCAGCGCGATCGAACCCGAGTCGAAGAGCGCGTTCTTGTTGATCGTCAAGGCGCCGCTCATCAGGAAGTGGATCGTGTCGCCGCGCGGACCTTCCAACCCAGGGTCGTTGACCAGGCCGAGGGAGGTGCCGGGGGAGGTGCTGTAGGCGAAGCCGCTCTTGACGTTCAGGGGCATCTTGCGGCGGTAGTTCAGCTCCACGCCGGTGCCCCAGCCGCCGATCAACGCGTTGTAGGTCAGGCCGATCAGTTCGATGTCCTTCGCATAGACCGCGCGGCCGATACGCGCGCCGTTGCCGGCGACCGCAACCTGGCTCAGCCAGCTCGGGTTCTTGTCGTCGAACCGGCGCAGCCACAGACCGAAAGAGTCGCCCTCGAGCGCCTGCGGCGACCACTTGAGGCCCAACGCGATGTCGCCCTTGTCGCCCTGGAACGACGCGCCGCGCGGCACGGTCGGATTGGCAATGAATGGCGGACCTTCGAGCGCGGTGTCGTTGACCTGCCAGAACGTGCCGCCTTCGGAAATCCGCGCCGAGCGGAATTCGGCCGTGTACTGGCCCATCAACGAGAACGCGTTGTTGATCTGCCAGATGGCGGCGGCTTGGCCGAGCGGCAGCGCCGTTTCCTTGGCCGAGGCGCCCGGGCTCAGGTCCGACTTGCGGCCGTCGTTGGGCGCCATCGAGTAGGAGACGCTGCCGCCGTTGCCGAACAGGAACTCGCCGGGCAGCCAGGCGAAGCGGCCGGCCTTCACGTTCAGCGAGGTACCTCCGAAGTCGACGTTGCCCCAGGCGAACGCATCCATGAACTCGGCGGAGGGGCCCTTGTAGTAGCGGTCGATGTAGGAAGTGAAGTCGTTCCTCGCATAGTTCGGAACCGCCGCGAAGCGCGGGGCGCTGACGCTCTTGCTCGGAAAGTTGGTGTCGTACCAGCCTGCAGCGCTGACCCGCAGACCCATGTTCTTCCGGTAGTTCAGGTCGAACTCGGTGTAGACGTCCAGGCGCGACAGCGTCACGTCGTTCTTGTCGAACAGCCAGTTGCCCTCGTCCACCGCCGGCGAGCTGACGAGCCTGGGATCACGTTCGCCGGTGCGGACCGCCGAGTTGTATCGCAGCGTGGTATCGAGCGTGAGTTCCAGGTCGGGCGAGTCGGTATCGATCTTGAATGCCGCCGCGGGCGCGGCCATGGCAACCGCCGCGCTGATGCAGGCCACCTTGAAGGCGTGCTCGCCGCGCGCAGCGCGATGGCGAGTCCTTCGGTCGTTTTTCATGGAGTCTCCCGTGTTGGACCTGTGGAATCCGTCCTGGGCGGAGGCGCCGCGCCGTGTCGTGCCGGGCAACGCGTTCATGCCAATATTAGAACAGTGTTCATATCTTTGCACAGGGCAACGAGAGCGTCAACCAACGCGTCTCAGTAGTTACCCGGTGACCCGGATCGGCCAGGCATCTGCAACAGGGCGGGCGATAGCGCCCTCGCGGGGTCGCGGCGTGGCAAGGTCAGGGCGAGCAGCACGCTGGCGCCGGCGCAGGCGATGACGAAGGCGAAGGCCAGCAGATAGGCGGCCGGGCTCGGATGCGACCCGGGGCCCCGGGTCGCGTCGCTCACCGTCGAGCTGGCCAGCAACAGGGTCGCGAGCTGCGTGCCGATCGCGGTGCCTACGGTGCGCACCACATGCGACATGCCGTTGATCTCGCTCGTGCGATCGGACGGCGCAACCTCGACGATCAGGTTCGGGATCGCCGCATAGAGGATCGATCCGCCGAGGGTGATCACGAACGCCTCGGCGACCAGCAGCCACACGGCGTCGTGATGCAGCAGCACGGCCACCCAGCCGGTGCAGATCACCAGGGTGCCGATCAGCGCCGCGCGCCGCGCGCCATGGCGGCCCGCGACATGCCCGCTCCAGGGCGCCCCGAACAGTCCCGCGAGGCTGGCGGGCACCTTGATCGATGCGGCCAGCGTGGCCGTGAGACCGAGGCCGATGCCGGTCCACGCCGGCTGCTGCGCGAGCAGCAGGATCACGAGCATCAATTGCGCCGTGCCGAGGCCGAACAGCGCCATCAGGCCCATCGCCAGCCCGATCTGGCGTTCGGCGAAGCGGCGCACGTCGATCATGGGCTGCGGATGGCGCCATTCGTGACGCACCCAGGCTGCGATCGCCAGCAGCCCGGTTGCGATCAGCCCGAGCGTGACCGGGTCGGCCGGCCCACTGCCCTTCATGCGCGTGACGGCCCACAGCAGCAGCGCGACGCCGGGCGCGAACAGCACGCCGCCGAGCAGGTCGAGGCGCCCCACAGCCGCACGTCGCACCGAGGGCGGCAGCAGCCCCACCACCGCCGCGATCGACAGCGCCGTCTGCCCGACCGAGAACCAGAAGATCCAGCGCCAGCCCGCATGATCGACCAGCCAGCCCCCGAGCAGGATGCCCGCGCCTGCCGTGAAGCTCGCCATCGCGGCGACCCAGCCGATGCCCACTGGCACGCGCGCCTTCGGCAGATGCTCGCGGACCAGCCCGATCGTGAGCGGCAGCAGCGCCGCCGACATGCCCTGCACCGCGCGGCCAGCGATCAGCCACGGCAGGCTGGTGGCGAAGGCGCCGATCAGCGAGCCGGCCATCGCGAACACCAGCACCAGGATCAGCAGCCTGCGCCGGCCGTACAGATCGCCGAGGCGCGAACTCAGGCCGGCCGAGACGGCGCCGACGAGCAGGAAGGCCGTGATCAGCCAGCCGACGCCGACTGGGTCGCCGAACTCGCGCATCAGCGTGGCCAAGGCGCCGTACATCATGCCGACCTCGAAGGAGCTGTTCACCTCGGCGAAGACCAGCACGGCGAGGATCAGCAGCCAGCGGCGGTTCTCGGCCGGCGTGGGGGAATCGAGTTTCACAAACGTCTCCTCGTGCCCGTCTCAGGGCTCTTCACGCGCCGAGGCGATGCCCGGCTAAGCCGGCCCGTCGAACGGACCTGCGACACCGCCGTCCAGCTGCTGCAGCAGGCGCCTCAGGCTGTTCGACAGCCCCCGGCGCTCGTCGTCCGGCAGCGCCCGCACCGCCTTGAAGACCGGTGCCGGGTGGGCGATCAGGCCGTCCAGCACCTGGTCACCGCGCGCGGTCATGCGCACCATCTGCCCGCGCCGGTCGAGCGGGTTGTGGACCCGCTCCACCAGTTCGCGCGCGACCAGCCGGTCGAGCCGCTTCTTCAGCCCCGGCAGCGAGATCCACAGCCGCTCCTTCAGCCCGGTGGGCGTGCTCTCGAAGGGCGGCCCCATGCGCCGCAGCGCGCCCAGCACCATTACGTCGCCGGAATTCAGTCCCTGCGCGGCAGCCAGCGACGCGATGCTGCGCTCGACGTGATGCCCGAGGCGCGACAGGCGCGCCAGTACGGCGAACACCTGCGGATCGACCTCCGGCCAGGCACGGCGCCAACTCTCCAGGTTGGGCTGCACGACGTCGTCGTCCTGCGCCGCCGGCGCCATGGAGGCCAACGCCGGCGCCAGGTTCAGCGGCGCCGCGATGCGCGCGAGCACCGACAGTTGCAGGTCCTCGCCCCGCTCGGCGCGAACGATCTGCGGTTGATGCACGCCGGCGCGCTGTGCCAGTTCGCGCTGCGACCATCCCGCCGCGGCGCGCTTCTCCTTCAGCAATTCGGCCCATGAGGATTTGCTCCAGGTGCTTGGTTCGGTCATCGGTACGCCTGCTGGTTGATATCTTTCACGATATCAGCGGCAGGCCGCGGGCAAGCGATCAACCTTCGTCGTTGACCCAGCGCACGAAGCGGTTCAGCGGCAGGAAGCCGTCGTGCGAGATGCCCGCCTCGAAGGCCACCGCCTTGCCGAGCTCGACGATGCGCTGCACGCCGGCCGCAGCCAGCGCATCGCGCAACTCCGCCTTGCGCTGCGGCGGGTAGACGCCGACCGTCTGCGTCGCGACGTTGGCGCAGCCCACCGCCGAGGCCAGGCTGGTCACTGGCACGACGTTGACCACGCGGCCGTCCGGATGGAAATCGACCTGCTCTTCCGAGCGGATCACGAGTCCTCGGCCCTCGTAGCCGCCCCAGACGCGGTAGTGCGGCTCCATGCCGCGCAGCCCGTCGATCTCGTCGCGCAGCTCGGTCGCCAGCGGGCTGCCGACCGCCGAGCAGGTGTCGCGCTGCACGCCCAGCCGCGCCTGCAKCAGCGCGCAGTAGCGATCGACCTCCTGGACCGAGCCCTCGACGAACTGCACCCGGCTCGACGCGCAGGCCTGCTGGTTCATGATCGTCGCGTCGGTCGCGGCGCGCTCGGCGACGTCGGCGAGCGCGGCGTCGGAGGCGAAGGCCTCGCGGCCGATCAGCGAGATCGAGGTCTTCGGATCGAAGGCCACCAGCTCGAAGCCCGGGCCGAGGTATTGCTTGACGCTGCGGATCGTGCTCTCGCCGCCCCAGGCCACCACCTTGTCGAAGAACTGCGGCCGGAACAACAGGCTCTCGACCTGGGCGTCGCCGCCGCGCCAGTAGGCCGCCGAGAACGAGCGCACAAGTGGATGGCCGGGCGCGACGGCCGCCATCGTGCGCAGGATGGCGGTGGCCGTGAAGAGATCGTTGGAGGGCAGCTTGATCAGGTGCACGCCCTTCGTCAGCGCGCCCCGCACCAYCGACATCGCGGCCACGCCCGGCGCGTTGCCGGCGATCACGTGGATCAGCCGCGGCGGGAACGCGCGCATTCGGTGGGTGCGACCGCTGGGCGCGTCGGCGATGACGCGCCAGCCGTCCAGCACATCGGCGCCACCGAGCTCCTGCTCGACCTGGAAGATCAAGCCGCGGCGGTCGAAGACGCGGCCCAGGCCGGCATAGGAGCGCTCCAGCACGTCGCGCGGCAACGGGCTGGTGCGCATGCTGAACTCGAGCGCCTCGGCGAGCAGCCCGTCGGGGTCGCGCTTCAGGCGCTCGCCGGAGGCCACGAGCAGGTCGATGATCTCGGCCAGCGGCGTGTCGAAGGCGGGGCCGGGCTCGCGGCGCGTCCACACCAGCGCGTTCAGGTCCAGCGCCGGGGTCGCGAAGCGCGCCCGCGGGCTGCCGTATTCGTGGGCCGCGCCTGTGACCACGTTGCCCTTCACGACATGGCACACGGGGACCGCGGAGGTCGCTACGCTGGTCGCGTTCATGCGGCCATCGCTCCACGCACATAGGCGTCGATCGTGCCGGCACACCCGATGTGATCGTCCTCGCCCGGCTGCGCGAAGCGCGTGATGTTGTCGAACAGCGTCGGCCCGCGGCGCCCGCAGGGGCAGCGCGGCTTCAGGTCGACCGTCACCTTGTCGCCGGTGATGAGCCCGCCCCAGCGCCCTTCGTAGAGCAGGTCGAGGAAGGCGAAGCGGCCCTCGACGATGCCATCTTCGCCGTCCTTCGCTGTCAACAGGCGCTCGCCATCGCGATCGACGATCAGCCAGATCAGCGCCGGCGCGCGGTGGTAGCGCCCGGCCTCGCAGCGCGGCATCACCTGCGCGAGCTCGGTCATGCCGTAGTTGCCCGGGCGCACGACCTTGCCGAAGAAGCGGTCGACCTGCTCCTTGTAGTCCGGCGGCAAGGGCACGCCCTTGATGCCGCCGCCGGCGTTGACGACGGTGTCGGGATGGAAGGCGCCGTCGCCGATGCCGCGCTCGCGCGCCCGGGCGATCAGCGCCATGTACTGCGCCCACATGCCCGAGATCAGCATCGGCTGCGCGCGGCGGTCGAGGATCGTGTCGAGCAGCTTCAGCAAGCCCTCGCGCCCTTCGGCGCCCTTGCGCGCGGCCTCTTGCTCGAAGGCGGCGATCTCGTCGGGCGTCGCGCTGCCCTCGGCCATCTTCTTGCGCATCGCCGCCATCCGGCTGACGTCGGCGATCCTGAGCGGCTGGTCGGTCAGCGCGAAGGTTTGCCCCGGCTTGCCGAAGTTCTCGAAGTTGAACTGGGCGGCCTCGGTCGCGCTGCTCGCGCCTCTGGACGGGCCCAGCCAGAACACCGTGCGGTCGGCATTCGAGCGCACGTAGGGCCAGCCGACCGAGTACTTGAAATGGCGCTTCTTCAGGTCGTGGTCACCCACCGTGTGATTCAGGAACGAGCACTTGCCCGACGAACCGCTGGTCGCGAGCACCCGGTGGCCGGCCTCCCACAGCCGCGCGACCCAGTCGTCGACGTCCTTCACGCCGTCGACGTTCACGCCGGTGGTGTCGGCCACTGACAGCGTGTTCAGCCACTGCAGCATGCGGCCCCACTGCCCCTTCTCGACGAAGGACGGCGGGTAGGACTTGTAGACCGTGTGCGCGAACAGCAGGGGAACCAGGTCCGCGAGCCTGCCGATGTGCTCGATGCCGGCTTCTTCGGCGCGCCGCGCGAGCAGCGGGATCTGCGCCTTGCGCTCCTCGAGCAGCTCCTGCGCCGCGCGCACCTGCAGCACTTCGACGTCGGAGGCCGTCAGGTCATAGGCGAGGTCCGGGTCGAGGATCATGTCGACCAGTTGCTTTCGGTTCGGTGTCATGCTGCCCGCCTCACTGGCAGACATCGATGGCGGTCGCAACCGACACGCTTTCCCACTCGGCGAGCTGCTTCACCCTCGATTCGTAGGCCCCACGCAGCATGCCGACCGCGTCGGCACCGAGCACCAGCCGCAGCGGGGGCTGCGGTGCCTCCAGCACCCGGATGATCGCGGCCGCGGCCTTGGCCGGGTCGCCCGGCTCGTGGCCGTGGTAGTGGCCGATGTGGTCGCGCGCCTTGTGCGCGGGCGTGCCCTCGTAGGCCTCGATCCGCAGGCCCGCCTGGCGCTGAGAACCACCGGCGAACTGCGTCCGGAAGCCGCCCGGCTCGACGATCGTCACGCGAATGCCGAATGGCGCCAGCTCGGTCGCCAGCGCCTCGGTCGCGCCCTCCAGCGCGAACTTCGAGGCGGCATACAGGCCGCAGGCGGGAAAGCCGATCACGCCGGCCACCGAGGCGACGTTGAAGATGTGCCCGGCGCGCCGCTCGCGCAGGTGCGGCAGCAGCGCCCGCACGACCGCGAGCGGGCCGAACAGGTTGGTGTCCATCACCTGGCGCCCTTCGGCGTCGGACACTTCCTCGATCGCGCCGAAAAGGCCGTAGCCGGCGTTGTTGACCAGCACGTCGATCGTGCCGGCGAGCTTCAGGGCCTTCTGCACGGCCGGTTCGACCTGGTCGATGCGCGACACGTCGAGCAGCAGCGCATGGGCGCGGCCAGGCGCGAGTTGCTCGAAGCGATCGGCCTGCGCAGGCTGGCGCACGGTGCCGACGACAGTGTCGCCGCGCGCGAGCGCGGCCCGGGCGAGTTCGAGGCCGAAGCCGCTCGAGACGCCGGTGATAAGCCAATTTGCCATCTCGGGATTTCCTTTGATCGTTGCTGTCGGGATGTTCAACTATATATACGACGTTCTGTTTTTTATTATCTTGGCGAATCTTCAATGTCGCCTCGCCAGGCCGCAATCGGGTTTACCCTGGTTCGCAGGTATCGGTTCGGCGTCGCCGGCGAATGGAGGACCTACGCGGACATCCAGGCCCACATCCTGCTGATATGTTTATCCATATCGCCCGATCTCAGGCGTTGCCCGCGCTGGCGCGGGCAGAGAGCTCGTCGTGGATCCGTTTCGCGGCCGCGAGTCCGACGTCGAAGTCCGCGGCACGCACAGCGCATTCGACGGCGTCGATGCAGCGCAGCGCGGCTTCGCTCGGCTCGCCCGCATCGGCCAGCCTGGCGCGATACGCGGCGATCGCCTCGGCCGCGCCGACGCGCTCGAGCGGCCGATGGCGCAACAGCGCCGATGCCGGCGGCCGGTCCGCATCGAGCGCCGCGGCGAACGCGCGCGCGGCCGCCAGCGGGTCGGCGTCGCACAAGCGATCGAACAAGGACGTGTCGGCGTAGCGGTCGGCGCGCACCGGCTCGGCGGCCAGGATCAGCGCGAGAGCGCGTGCCACGCCGACCGCACGCGGCAGGCGCTGCGATCCGCTCGGCGGCACGACGCCGTGCCCCAGCTCGGGCAGCGCGACGCGCGCGTCGCGCTGCCCGATGCGGTAGTGGCAGGCCAGCGCGAGCTCGAAGCCGCCGCCGATCGCGAAGCCGTGGATCGCCGCGACCACCGGCTTCGTGCACTCCTCGATGCGCGGGAACAGGTGGGACGACAGGGCCGGCCACTGCTGCTGCAGCGGCGAGCGCAGCTCGGCATAGTCGCCGCCGGCCGAGAAGCCGCGGCCGGCGCCGCCGATCACGATGGCACGCACCGAGAGATCGGCATCCGCCGCCTCCAGCGCCTCCCACAGCGCGAGCCGCATCGGGTGCGAGAGGCTGTTCACCGGGGCATGCTCGAGCACGAGCTGCAACACGCCGCCGACACGCCAGAGCTCGGAGCGCACCCGGGCCATCGTCGCGGTCTTCGGACGTGACGCCTCTACCGGCCCTCGAAGCGAGGCGCGCGCCTTTCCAGGAACGCGCGCACCGCCTCGGCATGGTMGGCGCTGCCCATCGCCACGGCCTGGAATTCCACCTCGCTGCGGATCGCCGAATCGAGGCTGTCCACGCCCTGCGCCAGCGCGCTCTTCAGCAACGCGCTCGACACCGGCGGCAGCGCGGCGTATTCGTGCGCGACTGCGAGCGCTCGAGCCAGCGCCCCGCCTGGCTCGGCGAGCTCGTTGGCCAGGCCGATCCGGTACGCCTCGGCGCCATCGAACACCCGCCCGAGGCCGAGGATCTCGCGCGCCTTCGCGCGGCCGACCCGGTGCTGCAGGCTCCACAGCGCGCCCATGTCCGGCATCAGGCCCACCTTGACGAAGGCAGCGCCGAACTTCGCGTCGCGTGCGGCGACCACATGGTCCGCGAGCGACGCGATCGACAGGCCCGCGCCCATCGCCGAGCCCTCGACCGCCGCAAGCACCGGCTTCGGCCCGAGTGCGATGAGCCGGATCAGCGCAGTCACGAGCTGCCAGCGTTCGCGGTTCTCCAGCAGCGTGCGCGCTTCCATTTCGCTGATGTCGCCGCCGGCACAGAAGTGCCCGCCGGCGCCGGTGAGGACGATCGCGCGCACCTCGGCATCGGCCATCGCCGCTTCGAGCCGCTCGCGAAGCTGCGTGCGCATCTGCAGGCAGTAGGCGTTGCGGCGCGCCGGGAAGTTCAGCGTCAGCACCGCGACCGCGCCATCGCGCGTCATCGGCACCATGTCGGCGGGGCGGTCGACGGGCTTGGTCATTCCTGTCACCGCCCTTCGAAGCGCGGCTCGCGCTTCTGCTGGAAGGCTGCGAGCGCCTCCTTGCAGTCCTCGCTCAGGCGGCAGCGGATCATGTTGCGCGCCTCGAGGTCGAGCACCTGCTGCAGCGTCTGGTGCGCGGCGGCGTGGACGTTCTCCTTGATCGCCCGCCAGGCCAGCGCCGGCCCGTTCGCCAGGCGCAGCGCGAACGCGTCGGTCGCGGCGTCGAGCTCGGCCTCGGCCACGACGCGGTTGACCATGCCCCACGCCAGCGCCTCGGCGGCACCGACGCGGTCGCACAGCATGTAGATCTCCTTGGCCTTCGAGGGGCCGACGAGCTGCGCCAGGAAGTAGCTGCCGCCGTAGTCCCCCGGCGTGCCGATCTTGGCGAAGCTCGAGACGAAGAAGGCGTTGTCGGCGGCCAGGCGGAAATCGCAGGCCAGCGCGAGCGAGAAGCCGAGCCCGGCCGCCGGCCCGCGCAGCTTCGCGATCGTCGGCTTGCCCATGTCGTGCAGCAGGAACGAAGCTTCGGCGAGGCGCCGCAGCCGGTCGACCCGCGCCTCGTGCGCCTGCCAGAGCTCGGTCTTGCCGAAGGCCTGCGCAATCGCGTCGTCCGGGTCCGGCGCGCCCATCGAGCGCACGTCGGCACCGGTGCAGAAGGCCGCGCCGGCGCCGGTCAGCACGACGACCTTCACGCGCGGATGGCGTGCGGCGTCGGCCAGCAAGCGCACCAGCAGGTTCTGGCCGGCGGTGTCGATCGCGTTCTTCACCTCCGGGCGGTCGATCGTCAAGGTCAGCACGCCGGAATCGGCAAGCGCCCAGGTGATGGCCTCACTCATCAGTACAGCTCCTTCATCCGCTGCTCGTCGAAGGCCGGCAACGCGTGCCCGTGGCGCAGCTTCTCGGTCCATCGCGGTTCGTTCAAGAGTGCGCGGCCGACCGCGACCAGGTCGAACTCGCCGCGCTCGAAGCGCTTCATCAGCAAGGCGACATTGTCGGAGCCGCCGGCGCGGCCGTCGCGCTTCGAATCGTAGAAGCCGCGGTCCAGGCCGATGCCGCCGATCGCCATCGCCAGCTTGCCGGTGAGCTTCCGGGCCCAGCCCGAGAGGTTGAGCGGCGAGCCCTCGAATTCGGCGCGGTCGAAATAGCGCACGCTGCCGTCGAACACGTCGACGCCGGCATCGGCGATCGGGCCGAGCACCTCCTCGAGTTCCTGCGGCGTCGCCGCGAGGCGCGCCTTGAAATCCTGCTGCTTCCACTGCGAGAAGCGGAAGAAGATCGGCAGCGACTCGCCCGCCTCGCGCCGGATCGCGCGCACCACCTCGGCGGCGAAGCGCGCGCGGGCGCGCCGGTCGCCGCCCCAGGCGTCGGTGCGGCGGTTGGTCTCGTCCCACAGGAAGGTGTCGATCAGGTAGCCGTGCGCGCCGTGGATCGCGATGCCGTCGAAACCGGCCTCGCGCGCGTGGCGGGCGCTGCGCGCGTAGGCATCGATCACGTCCTGGTTCTCGCCCTCGGTCATCGGCCGCGTCGGCGCCTGCACGCGTGCGGCATAGGCCGGGTCGATCGACGTCATCCGGCTTGCCGGCCCCCACAGGCCCGAGGGACGCAGCGACGCCACCTCCGGATGCGGACCGGTCCCGGGTTCGCGCATCACGCCCTGGTGCCAGAGCTGGGGCACGATCCGCCCGCCGGCGGCATGCACCGCATCGACGACGCGCCGCCAGCCGGCCAGCGCCGCCTCGCCATGGAGGTGCGGCAGGTTGTTTTCGCCGAGGCCCGCATCCCCGAGCGCGGCGGGATGGTCGATGCCCACGCCTTCGGTGATCAGCAGGCCGGTGCCGCCCTCGGCGCGGCGGCGGTAGTAGGCGGCGACGTCCTCGCCCGGCACGCCGCCGGGCGAGAAGTTGCGCGTCATCGGCGCCATCACGATACGGTTCGCGAGCGCGAGGCCGCGGATCGCGATCGGTTCGAACAAAGGCGCGACGTCGATGGGTCCGGATGGATCGTTCATGGTCTCGGCCTACGCGGCGCCCAGCAACAGCGACAGGCGCTGCTCGATCGCGGCGCGCGCCTCCGACAGCATGCGCTCGATCAGCTCGGCGCAGGTGGGAAGATCGTCGATCAGGCCGACGCACTGGCCGATCGGCAGCGCCGCATCGTCCGCGGCGCCGCTTTCCATCGCCTGCATCCAGCGCGGCGCGCCGATCAGCGGCAGCAGGTCCCCGTGCGTCGTCGCCGGCTGCGCCTCGAGGGCGAGCGCCTCGGCGGCCGTGCGGTTCTTCAGCACGCGGATGCTGTCGCCGAAGCGGCGGCCGACCAGCGTGGTGTCGGTCTCCGCCGCGGCGAGCATGCGCGCCTTGACCTCGGCGTGCAGGGGTGACTCCTGCGTCAACAGGAAGCGCGTGCCCATGCAGATACCCTCGGCGCCGAGCGCCAGGGCCGCGACCAGGCCGCGCCCGTCGGCAATGCCGCCGGCCGCCAGCACCGGGATCTTCAGCGCCCGCGCCGCAGCCGGGATCAGCACCAGGCCCGGCACGTCATCGGCGCCCGGGTGGCCGGCGCATTCGAAGCCGTCGATGATCACGGCGTCGACGCCGAGCGACTCGGCCTTCAGCGCATGGCGCACGCTGGTGGCCTTGTGCATCACCTTGACGCCGGCCCCCTTCAGCGCCTCGAGAGAGCGGGCCGGGCTGCCGCCGGCCGTCTCGACGACCGGGATGCGCTCCTCGCAGACCACGCGCACATAGCCCTCCACGTCGACGCCGCTGGCGCCCGGCAGCAGCGTGAGATTGACGCCGAAGGGCCGATCGGTCATCGAACGGGTGCGCTCGATCTCGCGGCGCAGCGCCTCGGCATCCGGCTGCGTGTGCGCCGACAGGATGCCGAAGGCGCCGGCGTTCGAGACCGCCGACACCAGTTCGGCGCGCGAAGCCCAGCGCATGCCGCTCTGCACGATCGGAAGCCGGCTGCCGAGCAGCGCGCTCGCCTTCGTCTTCATGATTCAACCGGCGCCAGGAAGCGTCGGCCGTTGTCGTGCATCACGCCCTGCGTCTGTTCGGCGTCCAGCTTCTTGCAGGCCTCGTCGGCGAAGTCGCGCGGCGCCGGCACGCCTTCGGCATGCGGATAGTCCGAGCCCATGATCATCCACTCGTGCGAGCCGACCTGGTCGACGATCGTCTTCAGGTCGTCCTCCGGATAGGCGACCACGCTGATGTGGCGCTGGAAGATCCGGCTCGGCCGCTCCTTCAGTTGCCCGCCCGGCCAGTAGCCGTTCTTCGCCATGCCGCGGCACTTGTCCATCTTGATCAGCATCGTCGGCACCCACTCGGCGCCGTTCTCGGCCGACAGCACGCGCAGGTTGGGGAAGCGCGCGAAGAAGTTCCAGAAGATCAGCGACGAGATCGTCTCCACCACCGGCCGCTCGCTGTAGCCGTGCATCCAGACGAAGGCGGTCTGGCGCTGGCGCGACTGCTGCACCGGCTCGCCCCACACCGCCATGTGGTCCTTCATGTAGATCGCCTCGGACACGTGATAGACCACGCGGCAGCGCGCTTCGTTGAGGATGGACCAGAAGCGGTCGAAGTCCGGATGCGCCGGCGGCTTGCCGCCGAAGGGGCCCATCGGCATCAGGAACAGGCGCGTGCCGTGCTTGATCGCCCATTCGGCCTCGGCGCAGGCGGCGTCCAGGTCGTCGAGCGAGACCAGCGGCGCGGAGTAGATGCGGTCCTTGTGGTTGAAGCCCCAGTCGTCGAGCATCCAGCGGTTGTAGGCATGCATCACCGCCGCCGCGGCCTTCGGCTCGTCGAGGTAGCTCATCGTCGCGACCATGTTGCCGCAGTAGAGGAAGCAGCCTTCGACGCCGAACTCGTCCATCTTCGCGAGGCGGGCGTCGCGGGCATACATGTCTTGCGTCATCGGCACGCGCATGTCGACGTTCTCCTTGCCCTCCTTCTGCGCGCGCAGCCATTCGTGCAGCTTGCCCGGCGGCGGCACGCGGCCATCCTCGGCGTAGTAGCCGGCACTGACCTCGACCTTGCGATGGCCCACGTACAGCGCGTACTCGCCGTCGGCGCCGACCTTCCACTCGTAGCCCCAGTCCTTCCTGAACTGTTCGGGCAGGTAGCGGCTGAAGGCGTCGGGGGTTTCGTAGAGATGGGTGTCGCCGTCGAAGATCAGGCCCTTGAAGAGCGGGGCAGCGGTGGTGGTGGTGGTCGTCATCAGGTCTCCGGGGATGGAATGCCACGCCGCGGGATCGCGGCGCAGCGTCGAATGGGGGGTGCTTCAGACTTGCGATGCGGGCAGCCGGATCACGAGGCCGTCGATCGCCGGCGTGACGCGCAACTGGCATGACAGGCGGCTCGTCTCGCGCGGCTCGAGCACGCACTCGAGCATCTCGCGCTCGGTGGATTCCGGCGGCGGCAGCCTGGACGCCCAGCTTTCGTCGACGTAGCAGTGACAGGTCGCGCAGCTGCACGAGCCGCCGCAGTCGGCGAGGATGCCGGGCACCAGCGCGTCGATGGCGCCCTGCATGACCGACTGGCCGACTTCGGCGTCGACCTGGTGCTCGGCACCGGTGTGCTCGATGATCGTGAAACGGGGCACGGTGCTTGTCTCCTCGTGGTGGCTAGGCTGCGGGAAGCAGACTCTTCAGCGGCACGCCGTCATCGACCAGCCGCTCGGTTGGAATGACCATGCGCGCGCCGACGATGCGTTTGGCGAGCATGAACTCGGCCGGGCGGTTCACCGTGTCGACCGCGATCACGCGCTCGCCCTTCAGGTAGAAGGCCGAGAACGAGCGCTCTTCGACCGAGCCGCGCAACAGGAACTGGTCGTGGCCCTGCGACAGGCCGACCATCTTCAGCTTCAGCTCGTACTGGTCGGACCAGAACCACGGCGCGCTCTCGAACGGCCGGTCGTGCCCGAGCAGCGCCGCCGCCGCGCAGCGCGCCTGTTCGAGCGCATTCGGCACCGACTCGAGCCGCACGGAACGGCCATACAACGCGCTGTCGAAGCGCGTGCAGTCGCCGGCCGCGACGACGTGCGGGTCGCTGGTGCGTGCGCAGGCGTCGATGCGGATGCCGTCGTCGACCGCGAGGCCGGCGGCGGCAGCGAGCTCGGTGTTGGGCACCAGGCCGATGCCGACGATCACCAGGTCGCAGGCCAGGCGCTCGCCATCGGCGCAATGCACACCGGTGACCCTGTGGCGCGCGGCATCGAGTTCGAAGCCCTCGACCTGCACGCCGATGCGCAGGTCGACGCCGGCTTCGCGGTGGACCTGCTCGTAGAAGGACGACACGCGCGGCGCCGTGACGCGCGCGAGCACGCGGTCGGCCGCCTCCAGTACGGTGACTTTCAGTCCGGCCTTGACCGCCACCGCCGCCACCTCCAGGCCGATGTAGCCGCCGCCGACGATCGCGACGCGCGCACCGGGCTCGAAATGCCGGCGGATGCGATCGACGTCGGCCAGCGTGCGCAGGTAGTGGAAGTTGTCGGCGCCTTCGGCCGCGCCCGCGATCGCTGCGGGCAGCGGACGCGGGCGACCGCCGGTGGCCAGCGCAAGCCGTGCATAGCCGATCGAGGAGCCGTCCTCGAACGCGACACGCTGGCCCGCCCGGTCGAGGGCCTGCACGCGCCGGCCCTGCAGCAGCTCGACGCCGGCCTTCTCGAGCGTGGCGCGCGCCTTCAGGTGCAGCGAATCGGGCGTGGCGGTGCCGGCCAGGTAGGCCTTGGACAGCGGCGGCCGGTGATAAGGCAGCGCGGTCTCGTCGCCGACCAGCTGGATCGGGCCCGGCCACCCGGCCTCGCGCGCCTGCACCGCGAGCTCGGTGCCCGCGTGCCCGGCACCGACGACGACCAGCGCGCCGCCCTCGCCGGTCACACGATTCCCTTCGATTTCAAGTGCTCGAGCTCCTCGGCATCGAGGCCGAGCAGGCCGCGGTAGATCTCGTCGTTGTGCTGGCCCAGCGTCGGCGGCGCGCTGTAGTCGGTGATCGGCGTGTCCGAGAACTTGATCGGATTGGTGTAGATCCGGACACTGCCGGCCAGCGGATGCGGTACCTCGGTGGCCAGGCTGCGGTGCTGGGCCTGCGGATCGTCGAACACCTGCTTCAGATCGCGGATCGGCCCGGCCGGCACGCCGGCCGCTTCCATCGCGGCGAGCAGGTCGGCCTGGCACCAGCGGCGCGTGATCGCATCGAAGGTGGCGGTGAGCTGCTTGCGGTTGCCCACGCGCAAGGGGTTGGTCGCGAAGCGCGGATCGTCGGCGAGCTCGGGGTGTTCGAGCGCGCCGCAGAAGCGGCGGTACTGCTCGTCGTTGCCGCACACCACCATCACGCCGCCATCGGCGCACGGGAACACCTGCGACGGCAATCCGCCGCTGCCCTGTGTGCCGCGCCGTACCGGCACCTCGCCGGTGGCCAGATACTGCGCCGCGTAGTGCGACAGCGAAGACACCAACGAGTCGAACAGCGCGACATCGATGTGCTGGCCGCGGCCGCCGCTGGCCTCGCGGTTCGCGTCGCGCTCGTACAGGGCTGTGATCACGCCGATCGCGGCGAACTGCCCGGCCACGAAGTCGGCGATCGACGGGCCGGTCTTGACCGGCGCACCGCCCTCCTCGTCCGGATAGCCGGTGACGCTCATGAGGCCGCCCATGGCCTGGAAGATCGAGTCGTAGCCGGGGCGCGATGCATAGGGCCCGGTCTGGCCGAAGCCCGTTACCGAGCAATAGATCAGGCGCGGATTCAGCTCGCGCAGGCTCGCCTGGTCGAGGCCGTAGCGCCTCAGGTCGCCGACCTTGAAGTTCTCGACCAGCACGTCCGACATCGCGGCCAGCCGGCGCGCCAGCGCCTGGCCCTCGGGCCGGGCGAGGTCGAGCGTGATGGACTTCTTGTTGCGGTTGCTGCCGAGGATGATCGGCGTCTCGTGCGTGTCCTGGCCATCGCGGTCCTTCAGGAACGGCGGACCCATCCTGCGCGCGTCGTCGCCCACGCCGGGGCGCTCGACCTTGATCACCTCGGCACCAAGGTCGCCGAGCGTCTGCGCAGCCAGCGGGCCGGCGATGACGCGCGACAGATCGAGAACGCGAATGTGCAAGAAGGGCTTTCTGGACATGGCTGGGAGGTGTGAATCAGGTTCCCTGCAGTGTCGGTCGCTGCATCTGCGCCAGCAAGGCGGCACTGCTGCGCGCAAGCAGTTCCAGGCCGCTTTCGGCGCCCTTCTGCGCGCACTCTTGCGCGTACGCCACGTCGCGCCTGAAACGCGGCACATCCACCCACCAGCCGCRCCCCGCCATTAGCCACTTGAACGCGACGAGCTCTGTCAACGCACCATTCGAATCGATTTGCAAGCTGTTCATGGCACTCACCACCGCTGTTCGTATAGTCGAATGATAGTCGACTTTGAGAACATTGCAAGCTCTTTTCATGCACCCCTTCATGCCGGTGCGGCCCGATTCCAGGCGCGGCCATGAGGCAATCCCAACAGGGGGCAAAAAAAGACCGGCACGAGCCATCGTGCGATGACATCGCAGGGCGTCCGAAGCGAATTCCGGCCCGGGCTCGCCGCGATCCGCGTGCGGGCCCCAACGCGGTCTGCGAGGCGCCCGCCTCAGCGGAGCGATGCCGCGAACACCTGGCCGATGGAGCCTCCCTGATAGCCATAGGCGCGGACCATCTCCCTATAGCAGTCCTCGGCAGTCGAAGCCGGCAGGTTGATGCCACCCGCGCGGCAGACTTCGGCCTTCGAAGGGGCCGCGGCACGCGCGTCATCGGACGCGTCCGACTTCAGATAGCCGACCGACCCGAACAAGCCGACGGCCGCGCCGACTGCCAACACTTTCAGACCACTGAGCATTTCAGTCTCCTCGGGCGACCAAACATCGTGCGACTATTCGCATGAAAAGTCGTTCGCTTTTATGAATGGTATTCTGAAATTTTAGCTTCACATCCGGAGAAACCCGGGTCTGAAGCCAGCTTGACAGCTTCTCTTGTCGATTCCATTATCAGAACACTGTACGACAATATGAAGCCAATGCCAGCACCATCCGGTACCTGCGCGCTGCGATGACCGACGCCACCTATCTCATCGTCGGCGCCGGCTCTGCCGGCTGCGTGCTCGCCAACCGCCTCTGCGAGAACCCCGCCCATCGGGTGCTGCTGATCGAAGCCGGCCCCGAGGACAGCAGCCCCCTGATCGCCATGCCCAAGGGCTTCGGCAAGCTGCTCGCGGACCCGAAGCATGCCGACTACACCCCTGTGGCGCCCCACGCAGGCAAATGGGGGCGACAGGAGGTCTGGGCGCGCGGGAAGATGCTGGGCGGCTCGAGCGCGATCAACTGCATGGTCTACGTGCGCGGCCATCCTGAGGACTACGACGAGTGGGCCTCGCAGGGCGCTGTCGGCTGGGGCTGGGCCGAGATCGCGAAGCGCTTCAAGGCGATCGAGGACCACGCACTCGGCGCCGACGAGCTGCGCGGTGCCGGCGGGCCGCTCAAGGTGACGCCCCATGGCGAGCGCAGCGAGCTGGCCGAGGCCACGATCGCCGCCTGTGCGCGCCTGGGCCTCGAGCGCCGCGACGACCTCAATCGCCTCGATCACGAAGGCATTGCGTACCTGAGCTACACGATCCGGGACGGGGTGCGGCAGAGCGCCGCCGTCGCCTTCCTGGCGCCCGTGCGATCCCGCCCCAACCTGACGGTGCTCACCGACACGCGGGTCGTCCGCGTGCTGTTCGAAGGCCGGCGGGCCGTCGGCGTCGAGGCCGTGGTCGATGGCCACGTTCGGCGCTTCGATGCGACGCGCGAGCTCATTCTCTGCGCCGGTGCGCTCCAATCGCCGCGCCGGCTGAAGCTGTCCGGCGTCGGTGACGGCGAGCATCTTCGTTCCCTTGGAATCCCGGCCGGTGGCGCACAACCCAGCCGTCGGGCGCCACCTGCAGGAACACCTGCTGTACATGGCGCAATGGCGGCTCGCCGACTGGCGCCATTCCCAGAACCGCGAGTTCAGCGGCTGGCGCCTCGGGCTCAACGCAACCCGGTACCTCTCGACGCGCAGCGGCGTGATGGCGACGGGCTCGTACCCGGTCGGTGGCTTCTACCGGACGCTGCCCGGCGCCGCGCGGCCCGACGCGCAACTGATGATGTGCCCCTTCTCGCTCGATTTCACGGCGGCGGGTGGCATGGCGATGGAAGCCTTCCCCGGCATGCAGCTCTTCAGCTACGGGCTGCGCCCACGCAGTCAGGGCCATCTGCGCATCGTCTCGCCCGATCCGGACGTGTCGGCCGAGGTCGACCCGAACTACCTGGCGGACGAAGAAGACCGCCGAATCGCGATCGCCTCGATGCGCTTCATGCGCAAGGTCGCGGAACAGCCGAGCCTGGCGCCGTTGATCGTCGCGGAGACTCGGCCGGGGCCGGCGGCACAGAGCGACGAACAGATCCTGGACGCCTTCCGCAGCGGCGGCAAGAGCGGCTACCACGCCTGCGGCACCTGCTGCATGGGCGGCGATGAGCGCAGCGTCGTCGATCCGCGGCTCAAGGTGCGCGGCGTCGACGCGCTGCGCGTGATGGACTTGTCGATCGCGCCGACCATGCCTGCCGGCAACACCAACGGCCCGGTGATGGCGATGGCGTGGCGCGCGGCCGATCTGATCCTTGAGGATGCGCGATAAGGAGCCGCCGGCAGCCCTTCCTCAGACAAGCAGCTGCGTCGGCTCGGCGAGCACCTCGTCCAGATGCCGCAGGAAGCGCGCGGCGTCGGCGCCGTTGATCACGCGGTGGTCGTAGCTCAGCGACAGCGGCACCTCCAGCCGCCATTCGATCGCGTCATCGGATGCGCGACGAGGCTTCCATTCGGCCTTGGCGATGCCGAGGATCGCGAGCTCGGGCGCGTTGATGATGGGCGTGAAGCCGGTGCCCCCGATGCCGCCGAGCGAGCTGATCGAGATGCAGCCGCCCTCCATGTCGCTCATCGGCAGCCCGCGGCCCCGCGCCTTGGCGGACAGGGCCGAGATGTCGGCCGCGATGTCGGCCAGCGGTTTGCGGTCGCAGTCGCGCACCACGCCGACCATGAGCCCGCGCGGCGTGTCGATCGCGATGCCGATGTGGAAGTACTTCTTGAGCACCAGGTTCCTGCCGCTCGCGTCCAGCGAGGCGTTGAACTGCGGGAAGACCTTCAGCGCCGACACGATCGCCTTCGCGAAGAAGGCCAGCGCGCTCGGCTTGGGCGTCAGCGTCGCGCGCAGCGCTTCGATCGCGGTGATGTCCGCATCGTCCTGGTGCGTGACATGCGGAATGCTCAGCCAGTYGCGCGACAGGAACCCGGCTGTCAGGCCCTGGATGCGCGACAGAGGCCTCTGCTCGACCTCGCCGAAGGCGGCGAAGTCGACCGCGGGCCAGGCAGGAAGGTCCGCACCGATCATGCGATCTCGGCCAGCAGTGCGCCGACCTCGTAGACCTCGCCGACGCGGGCCACTATCTTCAGCGTGCCGGTCGCGGGCGACTCGACCTCCTGCACGGACTTGTCGCTTTCCAGCGCATAGAGCGGCTGACCTTCGGTCACGGCGGCGCCGTCGGCGACCATCCATTCGGCGAGCGTCGCCTCGTTCATGGAGAAGCCGATCTTGGGGAGCAGAACCTGGGTGGGCACGGGGATGTCCTCGGTCGTTGGGGCGTTCGTTCTTCAGTCCAGCGTCTTGCGGATCGCCGCCTCGATGGCCGCGGGCTGCGGCACGTAGGCCGCCTCGAGCGTCTTCGAGAACGGCACCGGCGAGTGGTTCGCGCCGACGCGTTGCACCGGCGCCTTCAGCTCGCCGAACAGGTGCTCGTGCAGCAGCGCGGCGATCTCGGCGCCGACGCCGAAGCGGCGCACCGCTTCGTGCACGACCACCGCGCGCCGCGTCTTCATGACCGAGCCCAGCAAGGCCGCCTCGTCCAAGGGCGAGATCGTGCGCAGATCGACCAGCTCGACCTCGATGCCTTCCTTGGCTAGCTTGTCCGCGACGGCCGCGCAGTCCTGCACCATGCGGCTGTAGCTGATCACCGTCACGTCGCGGCCTTCGCGCAGTACATTGGCCTTGCCGAGCGGGATGCGCTGGCCGACCTGCGGCGGCGCGCCCGGCGTCCAGTAGCTCGGCATGTTCTCGATGAACAGGCACGGGTCTTCGTCGAAGATGCACGACAGCATCAGCCCGTAGGCATCGGCCGGCGAGGACGGCGCCACCACCTTCATGCCGGCGGTGTGCGCGAACCAGGCCTCGAGGTAGTCCGCATGCTGGCCGCCGGTGCCGAAGCCGGCGCCGGTCATCGTGCGGATCGTGATCGGCACGTGCGTCTGCCCGCCCGACATGTAGCGCAGCTTGGCCGCATGGTTGACGATCATGTCCATCGCCACCGCGGTGAAATTCATCAGCATGATCTCCGCCACCGGCCGCATGCCGACGATCGAGGCACCGATCGCCGCGCCGATGATCGCCTGCTCGGAAATCGGCGTGGAGCGCACGCGCGAGTTGCCGTACTTGCTCGACAGGCCCTTGGTCACGCCGACGATGCCGCCCTCCTGGCCGTCGGCGATGTCCTCGCCGAGCAGGATCACGTTCGGGTCCAGACCCATCGCCTCGTCGAGGGCCAGGTTGACGGCCTGGATCGTGTTCATCGGCTTGACCTTGTCGAGCACGGCGGCAGCTGTATTCATTGCGCAAGCTCCTCGGCCAGCACATCGCGCTGCAATTCGGACAGATCCGGCACGGGGCTTTCCAGCGCGAAGGCCACGGCCTCGTCGATCTCGCGATCGATCGCCGATTCGAGCGCCGCCAGCTCGGATTCGGCCACGCCCCCTTCGATCAGCCAGCTGCGGAAGCGCGGCACCGGATCCCTCGCCATCGCAGCCTCCTTTTCGCCGGGCGCCATGTAGGCGTCCGCGTCGCCGAAAACATGGCCATGGAAGCGGAAGGTCTTGGCCTCGATCAGCGTCGGCCCCTCGCCCGCGCGCGCCCGGCTGACAGCCTCGCGCGCCGCCGCATACACCGCCAGCGGGTCGTTGCCGTCGATCGTGACGCCGGGCATCTGGTAGCCGGCGGCGCGGTCGGAAACCTGCTTGGCGGAGGTGGCCAGCTCGTAGCGCGTGTGCTCGCCATAGCCGTTGTTCTGGCAGACGAAGATCACCGGCAGCTTCCAGACCGCCGCCATGTTCAAGGCTTCGTGGAAGGCGCCGATGTTCGAGGCGCCGTCGCCGAAATACGCGACCGACACATGCTTCTGCCCGCGGATCTGCGCTGCCAGCGCCAGACCGTTGGCGATCGGCATGCTGCTGCCGACGATCCCCGTGGTCACCATCACGCCGGATTCCGGATGCGTGATGTGCATCGGGCCGCCCTTGCCCTTGCAGGTGCCGGTCGCCTTGCCGGCGATCTCCGCCCACAGCAGCTTCGACGGCACGCCCTTGGCAAGCATGTCGTGGATGCCGCGGTAGATGGTGCAGATCGTGTCCTCGTTGGTGAGGTTCACCGACACCGCGGCGGGGATCGCCTCCTGCCCGCGCGGCGAGTAGTATGGCGCGACGATCTTGCCGGCCTTGATGACGGCGCGGAAGCGATCGTCGCTGCGCTGGATCAGCGCCATGC